>JBFGFG010000006.1:0-21532 GCA_041579655.1 Nitriliruptoraceae bacterium | reverse complement strand
GTCGGCGCGGTGGCAGCCGTCGCTGTGGGTGCCCTGCAGGTAGACCTGCGAGGTGCTGTAGCCGGACCCGGTCCAGGCCCGGTCGGTGCCGTTGCGCGATCCGCTCCCGGTCGTGGAGTTACCGAACCAGCGTCCGGCCTCGCCGGAGATGTACGAGTCGCCGAGCGACACGACGACGTCAGGCGCTGGGTCGGCGATGGCGGTGGTCGTCCCGACGGTGGTCAGGACAGCTGCGATGGCGGCAGCAGAGAAGGCATGCAGGCGCACGTGTTACCCCTGTGGTGGTGATGACAGCCTCGACGACCAGGGCTCCCACCCCGCACCGAGCGCTCACCCGCGGTCGAACGACCACGGATGGCGACACCCTAGACACATCTGACTAGTGCGCTGCCTGTTCCGTCAGGTATCTGCGCAGCAGTCAGGAGGTCATGCGCCGGACGACCGACAGCGGTGCCGCGCCGAGGACGCGCGCGACGACGGCCCACGGCCAGCGCGGCACGTACGCGACGCCGACACGCTTCTCGATGAGCTTCACCATCTCGGCGACGCCGGGCTCGACGTCCACCGCGAACGGGGCGCCCTTGCCGAAGTCGTTGATGGCGGTGCGGATGTAGCCGGGGTGCAGCACCGTGACGTCAACGCCGGGCACGCGCTCGGCACGTAGCCCCTCGCCGATCGCGCCGACGGCGGCCTTGCTCGCCGCGTACGCCGTGCCGGCGCCGGCCATGCCGCGCACGCCTGCGACCGAGCCGATCAGCACGAGGTGGCCGTGGCCCTGCTCACGGAACACGGCCATCGCCGCCTCGCACTGCGCCATCGCGCCGACCACGTTGGTCTGCAGCGTGGCGAGGTTGGCGTCGGCGCGGCCGGACCCCACCGGCGCGCCGAGCCCGATGCCGGCGTTGACGATGACTCGGTCGAGGCGGCCAAGCGCCGCGACGGTGCCCTCGACGACGGCGTGCACAGCGTCGGTGTCGGTGACGTCGAGCGCGGCGACGTGCACGCGACGTCCGAGGCCGCGCAGCTCGGTGGCCAGCGCCTCCAGCGGCTCGACACGCCGCGCGCACAGCGCGAGGTCCCAGCCGAGCGCCGCGAGCTGCCGCGCCATCTCCTCACCGAGGCCCGCGCTCGCGCCGGTGATCAGCGCGACGCCCGGGGTGCTCACGAGGTCACGCCCGCGAACAGCGCGGCGAGGTTGTCCAGCGAGCGGCGGATGTTGCGACGCTGGAACTCGGCGAAGGTCCTGCCGCCCGTGACGACCCGGTCGTAGCGGTCAGTGAGCGCGTCGGGCCAGCGGCGACGGTCGTCGGTCCAGCTCTCGGTGACGCGCGTGCCGCCGTCATCGGTCGCTTCCAGGTCGTACGCCCACGATGCCACGGCGACGGGGATGCGCACCAGCGAGGTGCCGTACCGGTCGACGGTGAACGCGAAGCGGCGGCCGGGCTCGCTCGCGGTGACGCGACAGCCCGTGGTCCAGCTGATCGGGCCACGGGTGTTGCTGCCGAGGAAACGGTCACCGACCTGCAGCGGCCCCGGGCGTGGCGTGGTGGCGCCGGTGTTCTCGGGGGAGTACTCCGGCGTGCGGGACGGGTCAGCGACCAGCGCCCACACCGCGTCGGGGGAGGCGTCCACGACCACGTCGTCGGACACGGTCATCTCGCGCTTGGTCGTGCTGGCCATGTCCGTGCTCCGGGTCTCGTCGAGCCACGCAGCCAACCACCTCCCGCCCAGCGCATCGGACAGGAGCGCATCGGACGGGAACGACCGGAGGCCGCCCCGTGTGGGGCGGCCTCCGATGTTCAGCGCGCGTCCTGCGTCACTTGCCGGTGGCGTTCCAGCGGAAGCGTGCCACATCGAAGTTCTCGCGGGTGTCGGCGTCGCGGGGGCTCCACGTCGGCGTGATGTCGTACTTGGTCCGCGTGCTGGGGACGAGCCCGAGGTCGGGCTGCGGGCAGTGCCAGGGCCACCCGGTGGTGGAGGCGTAGAACTGGTCCGCCGGGCGCTGCACGAAGAACGGGCGACCGTCGTCCGTCACCGGGTCGTTGGCGGCGATGAGCGCCTGGTCGGCCTCGGTGCCCTCCACGCCGTCACCGTCGACGTCGAGGTAGCGGGACATGACGTGGGCGATGCCGACGACGTTGAGCGTCGAGACGCACTTGTTCGCCTTCGCCGGCTCCTTGGAGTACGCCATGATGTCGTCGACGGGCGTCTTCGCCCACTTGCCCTCGGCGCCGTCACCGACGTGGCCGATGGTCAGGCAGTGCCCGACCTCGTGGCTGACGAGGTCGTACAGCGAGAAGATGTCGCCGGTGCCGGTCGTGCCGGGCGTGGGGTCGATGGCGCCGTTGATGGCGAAGCAGACGTTGCCGCCGATCTTGTCGCCGCAGTCGGAGCCGGTCCAGGTGCCGGCCATGACCTGGTCGTGGTGGGCGTCGAAGCCGGGCAGCGCGGCCCACTGCTGGTAGTCCAGCGGGTCGTCCACGGGGCTGCAGGGCACGTCCCAGCCGATGAAGTCGACCGGGTCGATGCCGATGCCGATGCCGCCGACGGGGTTGGAGACGATGACGACGATCTCCGGGTCGTAGAACGACTCCGGGTTCACCGTCGGGTCCTGGTACTCGGCGCCACCGACGGAGATGCGGATGTCGAAGCCCTCGGCCAGCCAGTCCATGCCGAGCTGCTTGGCCACGAGGTCGATGCCCTCGTCCCACATCTCGAGCGACTGGCGCGTGATGCGCAGGTCGCGCTCGGCAGCCGGGGACGCGGGGACCACGATCAGCACGTCAACGGTCGGGTCGTCGAGGCCGTTCATGTCGCCGGCCATGTGGTGGCACTTGGCGGTCTTGGAGTTCGCGTACCAGTAGTCGGGGTTCTTGGTGCCGTCGGCCAGCTTGGCGGGCATCTCGGCCTCGCACATCGCGGGCATGTCGTCCCCGAGGTAGGGGCCGAACTCCTGGCCGTTCTCGTCGATAGCCGCGATGCTCATCAGCGAGGTGGCCGTCAGGGCCGCCACGAGCAGCGGGGTCGCGAGCTTCGCGAGCCTCATCATCGTGTACTCCGGGGGGTCGGCCAGCCTCCCGGCGACGCCACGTTGGCGTCGCGCGCTGTGAGAGGGGTGGCGCACATCGTGGGACTTCGCCGTCACTGACCGCGATGCCTGCCGCGGATGACATCACGCTGCGTGATGCGCGCCCACAGCGCAGCCGGTGGGCAGATGGCTCGGCGTGTCGGCGGTCGGCCGTATCTGTTGGCTTTCGCCTCTACCCGGACGGCTCGCGTGTTCGTACGTTGCTCGCTCGGCCCAAGGGGAGGATGAACGATGGGTGATGCAGTCCACGAGCTGCTGGACGAGCACGGCGTGGCGTACGTGGTGCACGACCACGAACGTGCTGTCAGCGCGTCACGGCTCGCCGAGGCGGAGGGGGTCAGCGGTTGGGACGTGGCGAAGCCGGTGATGCTGTCCGTCGGCGGGGAGCTGGCGATGGCGGTGGTGCCGGCCGCGACGTACGTCGACCTCGGCAAGGCGAGCGACGTGCTCGGGCACAACGAGGTCCGCTTGGCCGAGGAGGCCGAGTTCGCCGCGCGGTTCCCGGACGCTGAGACCGGCGCCGAGGCACCGTTCGGGAACCTGTACGGCATCCCGGTGTTCCTCGACGAGCGCCTGCGTGCCCGCGAGCGGATGATCTGCCGCGACGGCTCGCACACACGCACGATCAGCCTGGCGACGCTCGACTTCGTCGAGCTGGTCGCACCGGAGATCGTCGACATCTCCAGCGCGTGACCCGCTGCTGACGCCGGGGGCCGACGCACCGCGCCGGCCCCGGCGGGCGGCGCCATGCGTCAGTCCTCGTTGCTCCGGGCGTCCTCCTGGGCGCGTCGCTCGGAGATCCGGGCGGCGAGCACGGCGGCCTCGGTGCGGCGGCTCATGTCGAGCTTGGCGAGCATGCGCGACACGTAGTTCTTCACGGTGCCGTCCGACAGGAACATCGCCTCACCGATCTCGCGGTTGGACAGCCCCTGACCGACGAGCTCGAAGGTGCGTCGCTCCTGCGGCGTCAGCTGGGCGAGCCCGCTGTGCTCGGGGACCTCGGTCGCGAACTCGTCGAGGGCCGCCTCGATCTCGTCGGGGCGGATCAGGCGCTCGCCGGTGGCGGCGGTGTGGATCGCGCGGCTGATCTCGGCCGACGGCGTGTCCTTGGGCAGGTAGCCGGCTGCGCCGGCCAGCACCGCGGACAGCTTGGCGCGCCGTTCTGGGAACGTGGTCAGCAGGATGCATCGGGTGTTGGGGCTCAGCAGCTCCAGCTCGCGACAGAGCTGGATGCCGTCCCCGTCGGGCAGGACGACGTCGAGCACCAGGACGTCCGGCCGCTCCGACGTCAGCAGACGCTTCGCGTCGCCCACGTTGGCGGCCTCGCCGACGAGCTCGAGCCCGTCTTCCTCGGTGATCAGTGTGCGCAGGCCGTCCCGGATGACTTCGTGGTCATCCACGACGAGCACTCTCACGGACATTCCATCCACCTTCTTCGTGTGGCTGACTGGTCATCTTGCCCCGACGAGGTGGCTCGTGTCGAGCGTGAGCAACCGCGGCGAGCTCGAGTGCGCACCATCGCGTGACCAACGTCACTATGGACGGGCCCGTGGTCTGGCCACACTTCTCCACAGCCGGTCGGGGAGTAGGTGGGAACCGAAACCGTCGGTCCGGAGGGGAGCCGGGCCGTTCGGAGCAGGTTCACAGGCCGCACTTCGTTGCAGCCACCACCGGGTTCGTCGTCGAGACAGCGACGACGAACCCACTCCCCGTCCGCGCCGTGCCCGCTGATGGCGGCGCGCGGAGGCCGCCCGAGCGCCCGGTCCGGTCCCATCTGCATCATCGTCGCTGTCCTCGCTGTGACCGATCTGGTCGCCCGTGCACGGTCGGGCACTCCGGGCACCGACGCCAGTGACCAAGGTCCCGGGCGGGTATCAAAGGGGCCCAAATGCACTAGGCCGCTCTTAACCTTCGGTGTCTGCTTGTAGTTGGTGTCGGCCATCGGGTCCGGCACGTCGAGAGATATCTCTGTTCGGGGGCGAAACCAGATGCATCCAAGAGCCGAAAGACCACCAATGGGCGGGGGCCAGTCCCTGACTGCCACGTTCGCAACCGTCGACCGTCGGCGATCCAACGGCGAAGGCCGGACGATCGTGCGCGACCACGAGGACCCGGTGAGGGTCGTCACCGACGCGACCCCCGTCAGCTTCAACGCGACCGGGGGGGACGGCAGGGGGGCACCTGCCGAGGCGTCCACCCCCAACGCGCCGTTCCTGCGGGCGCTCGGGCACGACCTGTCGAGCCCGCTGGCCATCATCACGGGGATGGGCAACACCCTGGCCGAGCGGCAGGACGCGTTGCCGGCCGAGGTCCGCGTCGAGCTCGCCCGTGCGATCGCTCGACACGGGAGTCGGGTGATGTCAACGGTCGAGAACCTGCTCTCGCTGGACCGGCTCGCGCTCGGCGGTCCGCAGCTGCTGCGCCGCACCACCGACGTCGCAGCGCTGGTCCGTGACGTCGTGACGGTCGTGGACGGTGAGCTCACGGAGGTGCTCACGCACCTGGAGCCGGTGACGGCGTCCGTGGACCCGGCGCTGCTCGAGCGCATCGTCGAGAACCTGGTGCGCAACGGCGTCGAGCACCAGCACGGCTCCGAGCCGGTCGAGGTGTGCCTGCGCCACGACCCCGACGACGCTGGCCGGTTCGAGCTCCGGATCATGGACCGTGGGCACGGCATCGAACCGGCGCATGAGGAGCTGATCTTCCAGCCGTACTTCCAGGGGACCCGACGCGGTGTCGGCCTCTCCATCGTCCGGGCCTTCGCGCGTCTGCACGGTGGCGACGTGCGGGTCGATGCGCGGCCTGGTGGCGGCTCGGTGTTCATCGTCTCGCTGCCGCTCGACGGCGACAGCTGACGGCCACGACGCGAAGGTGGTCCCGCCGTGAGGCAGGACCACCTTCGCGTTGGCGAGGGCGACGAGGTCAGCTCTTGCCGTTCTTGTCCTTGTCGTTGCCGAGGGGGCAGCCGTCCCTGCCGTTGTTGGCGGCGTCGAGCCGTTCGGCGGCCGCGATGATCGCGTCCCGATCCTGGGTCTTGAGCGCGTCCCGAACCATCCTCACGATCTGCGGCTGGTTGACGGTGAAGTAGCTCACGTCCGTCGAGGCGGTGTTCAGCAGCGCCGCGGTGCCGGCGCGGAGCAGGATCGTTGCCGCGCCCTCGAGGCCAGAGCCGCCTCCGCCCTGCAGCGCGTCGTGCATGGAGCTGCTCGCGAAGCTGTGGTAGTTGTCGTCCCAGGTCTGGTTCTGGAGCGTGGGCTCGTTCGGGTTCAGGAACCAGAACGGGGTCTGGAGCGCCGTGTCGGGTGTCCAGCCGCCGGGCCAGGCGCTGGTGTGGTTCTTCCAGTAGCCGGGCGTGCAGCCCTGGTCGCCGAGCGTCGCCTGGGCGCTCTGTGCCGGCATCAGGGTCAGCAGCATCGCCACCGCGGCAAGCAGTGCTGCGGCCGTGCGCAGCCGGTGCATGGTCATGGTCATCTCTGGGTCCTCTCGAGGTTCGGTGCAGGTCGCACCGATCGGTGCCGGCCTACACGCGGACCACCCTCGCGCAGGAAGCGCGAGGGTGGGAGTGGCAGGTGTCAGGCGATCATGCGTGCGCATCGGGCACGGGTCAGCCTGCTCCTGCCGGCAGGGCATGGGGGCGCGCCCCCGGGCGGTTGTTGTGCCCGCGCGGTTCGCGCACCGGCGCGGCGAGCCGGCGGGTGACGTACACGGCCACCTCGGTCCGGTTCCGGAAGCCCAGCTTCGCCAGGATCGCGGAGACGTAGTTGCGGGCCGTCTTCTCGGTCACCAGCAGCCGCTCGCCGATCTCGCGGTTCGTCGCGCCCTCGGCGATGAGGTCCACGATGCGTCGCTCCTGCGCGGTGAAGTCCGGGAGGATGTCGGCGAGCGACGGTGCGGTCATGCGGGAGCGGACGTCGTCGAGCATCGACGGGCTGATGGTCGAACGGCCGTCGCCGGCGGCGCGGACCGTCTCGAGCAGCTGCCCGCGAGGGGCGTCCTTGAACAGGTATCCGACGGCTCCGGCCATGCGGGCCTGGAGCAGCACCGCCTCGGAGTCGTAGGTGGTGAACACCACGAAGCGGGTCCGGACCCCCTTCTGCAGCAGTGTGCGGATGACGTCGATGCCCTCACCGTCCGGCAGCACGATGTCGACCAGGGCCACGTCCGGCTCGAGCCGTTCGATCTCGCGGGCCGCGTCGGCGGCGGTGCCTGCCTCGCCGACGATGGTGAGGTCGGGCACCCAGTCCATGTACAGGTGCAGTCCGTCCCGGACCACGTCATGATCGTCGACGATGAAGATGCGGAGTGGCTCGGGCATTGGGTGCCGGTCCTCTGATGAAGCTGCAACGGTTGAAGCGAACTGAGTAGAACGCTAAGCACCGTGTGCGTCCGCAGGTAGTGACGAACGTCCTAGGGAGAGGGGACATCTGCCTCCTGCCACGCACGGGGCGCAGATACACGCTTCCCCGGTGTACGGGCAGCAGGCCAACCGATGAGGGCGAGCTCGCATGATGGACACGGCGACTGAGCGGCACGCGGGCAGGGAGCTCGGCGTGGTCGGTGCGATGTGGCACCACAGGTGGATGGTGGCCATCGTGCTGACGTTGTCCTTGGCTGCGGGCGTCGGGCTGACCCTGCTCCAGCCCGAGCAGTACGGCGCCTCGGCGCAGGTGCAGATGTCGGACCCGCGCGAGGCCGGGGTCTTCCGCACCGAGGCGGCGGGTGACGACGTCCGGCGTCAGCAGAACCGCGTCGAGAGGTTCCTGTCCCCGCCCGTGCTGGCACGTGCCGCTGCGCTGGCGGGCACGTCGATGCAGCTCGGCGAGCTGCGGTCGGCCGTCGAGGTGGTGCCGGCCTCGACCGCGGACCGGATCACGGTCACCGCTTGGTCGCCGGACCCCGCCCTGGCTCGCGATCTCGCGAACGCCATCGTGGTCGCCTACCGGGAGCAGTTCCGTGCTGAGGCACTCGCCGACGCCGAGCGCACCGTCGCCGTGCTCGACGCGGAGCTGGTCGAGCTCGAGGCGCGCCTGGAGGAGGTCGAGGCCGAGCTGGCGCGCTACGTGCCGATCGAGCCCGTCGCGACCGCTGGCGACGAACCCGCCGCGCCCGCCGAGGCCGCCGAGGTGCCGCCGTCGGCCGGCCACATCACGCTGTTCACGACCCGCCGGGAGTCGCTCGTGACGACGATCCGCGACATCCTCGTCGCGCGGGAGCGCACGCTCATCGAGGCGCGCGCGGCGGAGGACGTGGCGCAGGTCGAGGAGGCCAGCATGCCGTCATCACCGGGTGTCGACCCGCTGATGACGATCTCGCTGACGTTGGTCGTCGGCCTCGCCGCTGGGGCGCTGCTGTCCGTGTGGCGCTCCGAGCGTCCGCGCCGCCCGGGGCCGCCCTCGGTGGCGCCCCCCAGCGGCAGCTCGGGGCCCGCTGTGACGCGCACGACGACACGTGCCGCCGCGCCCCAGCGCATCGTCGTCGGCCCGCCGCGGTACCGCCAGCCGTCCTGACCGGCTCGGCGCCGCGAGCCGTCAGGCCGCCGCGGTGGGAGGTCGCTGCCCACCCTGGAACTCGGGACGGCTGAGGTCCTCGGCCGCGGCGGTGCGCCAGCGCGTGGCCATCTGCCAGGCGGTCATGGCGAGGATCTTCAGGTCGAGCAGGAACGTCCAGTTGTCGACGTACCAGACGTCGAGCGCGAGGCTCTCGTCCCACGGCAGGGCAACGCGACCGGACACCTGGGCCAGACCGGTCACGCCCGGTCGCACCAGCTGGCGGCGTGCCTGCTCCGGGCTGTAGCGCTCGAGGTACTCGGGCAGCAGCGGGCGCGGGCCGACCAGCGACATCTCGCCGCTCAGCACGTTGAGCAGCTGCGGCAGCTCGTCGATGCTCAGGCGCCGCAGCACGGCACCCAGCGGCGTGACCCGCGCCGGATCGTGCGGGTTCGCAGGGTCGCCCGGCCGCATCGTGCGGAGCTTGCGCACACGCACCGGCACGCCGCCCACGCCCGGGCGCGGCTGGACGAACAGCACGGGCCGCCCCATGCGCACGAGGATCGCGGCGGCGACCAGCAGCAGCGGCACGGCCAGCAGCGCGAGCGCGCAGGCGGCAACGGCCACGTCCAGCGCGCGCTTGCGCACCGAACGCAGAGCCAGCGGGCGCTCGTTCATGCCGCGATCGGCGGGAACCGGCTGGCCCGCACGCCGGCCAACGCCTCGTACTCGGCGCGGTCCGCGATCAGTCGCAACGTGCGGTAGCTGTGCTCGAGCCGGCCCAGGCCGTGCTTGAGCTGGAACAACCCGTCACGACGCGAGCCGACGCCCCCGCCGAGGTGCAGCAGGTCGACGCTCGGGGAGAGGGCCTCGGCCGCGCGCCACAGCACCAGCTCCAGCAGGTGGTGGTCGAGCGCCCAGGAGCGCGTGCCGCCGAGGTGGTAGCTCCCCATCCGGCCGAAGCGTGTGACGATGCCCCCGGCCGCGACCGGGCCGGACGGATCGCGGACCGTCACGAGCATCACGTGGTCCGGACCGAACCCCCGCAGCCGCGCCCAGTACTCGTCGGACAGCCGGTACGTCGCGCTGGCGTCGTTGCGGTCCATCGACTCGTCGTACGCGCGGCGGAACCCCTCGAAGTCCTCGTCCCACTCGTTGATCCGGGTGACGAAGCCGTCCCGTTCCGCCCGCCGGATGTAGCCGCGCGTGCGGGAGCGCATCGCCGACCACGCAGCGTCGAGACCGGAGCGCAGGTCCATCGAGACCGTGGGTCCGTGCGTCACGGTCGCCGCGTGGGGCAGGTCGAGGTCCGGCAGCTCCGCGTCCAGCACCGGGTGGAGCCGCACGAGCAGGGCGCAGGCGTGGGCGCTGCGGACCCGGTCCACCAGCGACGCGGCGAGCGGCTCGGCCTCCACCGGCCGGTCGTCGCTGCGGACGATCCCCGGGTAGCCGTAGGGCGAGAACAGCACGTGGCTCGGTCCGACGGGTCGGCGCATCGTCGGGACCCAGATCTCGCCGTCGGGCAGGTGGCCCGACAGCGCGGTCGGCTCCCCGTCCTGCATGGCCTGGTCCACCTCCGCCCATCGCCGCGTCTGGTAGATGTCGCGCGCCGCGTGGTCGAGCTCGGACCAGGTGTCGGTCTGGGTCGTGGTGCTCATCGGATGGCCTCCGGCCGTGTGCGTCCGAGCAGGCGCTCGTACGCGTCCTCGTGGCGGTGCAGGAGCTGCTCGATGTCGAACTGCTCCACGTGCGCGACGGCTCGCCGGGCCCGCATGTCGGCGAGGTCCGGGTGGGTGGTGACCTCGTCCATCGCCGCGGCGAGGCGGTCGGGTCGGCCGACCGGGACGAGCCGTCCACGGCCGTCGGCGAGCAGCGAGCGCGTGCCTCGGATGTCGGTCGCGATGACGGGGACGCCCATCGCCATCGCCTCGAGCACGCAGCGGGGGAGGCCCTCCCGGGTCGACGGCAGCAGCAGCGCCTGTGCCGCCAGCACGTGTGGTCGGGGGTCGCTCTGCCGACCGAGGATGTGGCAGCGATCGGCGAGCCCCAGCTCGCTGGCCCGGCGTCGGACGTCGTCCATCAACAGCCCGTCACCGATCAGCGCGAGGTGGGCGTCCTGCCGCCCGAGACGCGCGAGGGCGTCGAGCGCGTCCGCGTGCCGCTTCCTCGGGATGTACTCGGCGACCATCGTGAACAGCGGCTGGTGCGGCTGGATCCCGAGCTGTCGGCGGACCGTGGCGGCCCGGGCGAGCAGCTCGTTGGTGCGCGCGTAGTGGGACAGGTCGAGGCCGATGCCCGGCATCTGCTCGAGCGCCCCGGGCGCGACCACCTGGTTCGCGACGGCCCAGGCGTGGTCCTCGTCGTTGATCACCACGAGGTGGTCGGTCCAGCGACCGGCGCGACGCTCGAGCGCCTCGAACGGCAGCGACCGCAGCCGGCTGCGCTCGTCGAAGTGGAACCCGTGGGCGGTGTAGACGATGCGGGGGCGGACGCCCGTGTCCGCCGACCGGCTGCGGGGCCGCAGCGCGAGCCGGGTGAGGAACGCAGCCACCGGGGTGTGGACGTGGACGATGTCGTAGCCGTTGGCCGCGACGATGCGACGGAGCTCGGTCACCTGCGACCCGTTGGACGTCGCGAGGGGGCTGCGCTCCCAGGTGGCGTCGTACGCCCGGTCGCTGCTGGCTGTGCACGTCCTGCACGACGTCGCCCCTGCCGCCATGACGTCGACGCGCCACCCGCGCCCGGTGAAGTGCTGCGCGTACGGCACCAGGAAGGCGTCGAACGTCTCGTGGACGGTGGTGGCGAGCAGCATCCGGGGCATCAGTGCACCTCTGGTCGGTGATCGGCGACGGCGACGCCGTCGGTGGTCGCTCGCGCCCCGACCCGGGCGAGGCCCTGAGCGACGCCCGCTGCGCGACGCAGCAGGCGTGCCGGCGACTTCGGTCGCGCGTGGATCGCCTCGTGCGGCAGGCCGACGGCCCGGACCCGGTCGCGCGCTGCACGCCAGTCGTAGGCCACCTCCTCGAGCTGGACGACGTCCGCGTGGAGGTCGATCACGGCGAAGCGGGCGTGCGGCGTCAGCTCCCAGCTACGGGACTGGCCGACGCTGCCGGGGTTGAGCAGGCTCCGGCGGTCGTCGAGCCGAACACGCGACGGCGTGGTGCGGCTCCGCGTGCCCATGCCCTGCGTGACGACCCACGGCTGGTGGGTGTGGCCCAGCACGAGGAGCTGTGCGTCCGGCTCGCGGCGTCGCAGCTCCTCGAGCTGCTCGGCCGCCCGCGCCTCCGAGCGGACGTACTCCTGCGGGTCCTCGAGGCTGCCGTGGGCGACCATGATCGGGCCGACCCGCGCCTGCTCCGGCAGCTGCGCGAGCCACGCGCGAGCGTCGTCGCGCAGCACCGTGCGGGTCCAGCGCTGCGTGTCGCGCGCGAGGCTGCTGCAGCGCTCGTCGGTGAGCCGGTCCAGCACGATGAGGTCGTGGTTGCCGGCGACGGCGACCACGTCGCGCTCGGCGAGCAGCTCGACGCAGGCGTTGGGCTCGGGGCCCCAGCCCACGATGTCGCCGGCGCACACCAGCCTGTCGATGCCCAGCACGGTGAGGCGGTCGAGCGTCGCCTCCAGCGCGTGGCGGTTGCCGTGGACGTCCGAGATCACACCGAGACGCATCACCGACCCCCGACGTGCTGGAGATCGACGGAGCCGGCGTCGTTCGCGACGAGCTCGTGCTGCGTCGGGTCGTGCTGCGACGTGCGGCGTGACCGGCTGAACAGCCCGCCGAGCGCCGGGCCCGGGTCGTCCCACGCGAGGCTCGAGCGACAGTCGCAGCTCGCCGCGAACCGCAGCCACGCGGCAGCGGTCACCGCAGGGTCAGCCCACGCCGCCAGCACGTCGTGGGGGTGCATCCACGTCAACCCGGGTCGGGCCTCGGTGATGACCGGCCGGGGCGTCCCGGACAGATCCGCGTGGACCAGCGCCGGGAGGTTGACCCCTGCCCGTGCCCCGAGGTTGTGCCACAGCGAGAACCGCGGGTTCACCTCGAGCAGCCACAGGCAGCCGTCGGGGTCGCGCTTGAAGTCGACCTTGACCGCGCCGCGCAGCCCGAGCCGCGTCACGACGCGGCTGCCGAGGTAGCGCACGTCGTCGCTGTCGGACGTGGTCAGGGCGGTCGAGTTGCCGTACTCCGGGGGCCACGTCCGCAGCTTGCGACCCGTGAACCAGATCTGCTCGCCGTCCGGCGCGACGTAGGCGTGGTAGCTCTCGATGCGGGACTCGGGCCCGGCGATGAACGCCTGGGCGACGATCTCCTGATCCGCGGCGACGAGCCGCGGCAGCAGGCGCCCGAGGTGGGCGGCGTCGCGGGCCAGCACGGCCTTGCGACGCTGGAACAGCTCGACCCACGGCCCGATGTCCCGTGTCCGTGGCTTGAGCATGCACGGGTAGGGGAGGTCCTCGGGCACCTCCCCACGGACCGGTCGGAACGTGACGCTCGGCGGGACGGGCAGGCCGATCCGCGCGGCGAGGGCGCGGAAGCGCGGCTTGTCGACGAGCTCCTCGACCATCTCGGCTTCGGCGATCGAGAACCGGAACGACGACGCGAGCTGGTCGCGGTGGCGGGACACCAGCAGCAGGGCGCGGTCGGTGCCGAAGTACAGCACCGGGGCAGCTTCGCCGGCCGCGGCGGCGCAGAGCCGCGCGACCATCTCCTCGTCCGGCACGTCCTCGGGCCACGGCACCGTGGCGCTGACGTGTCGGGAGCGGGTCACGGGAGACCCGGGTGGGGCCACCGCGACGCACTCGACACCGGCCTCGGCCAGCGGTTGCACGAGGTCGAGGTTCCCGAGCACGAAGGCGCGCGGCCACTGCATCAGATCTCCATCAGTTCGGACAGGCGTGCGCCGTGGCCCCGTGACGCACACAGGTGGCGCTGTTCGCAAGGTCCGCCTCAGCGGGAGGGGCGACCAGTGGCAGGTGTCCCACCCGGAAGCCGGGTGACATTGCTCACTGCCTCAGCCGGACAGGCGGTGGGACCGTGCTCCTGGTGCGTCGAGCAGCGGCGCGCACGGAGGGGGTCACGTGAGCTCGGTCGCAGCGTCGTGGAGCGGTCCGCGGGCGCCTGTCGCATCGACGGCCGTGGCGCAGCTCCGCCAGCTCACGCTGCTCGCCCTGTGGGCGTTCGCGTTCACGCTGCCGTCCAGCTCGGGCCTGCTGATGACGGCCTCCGTGGGGACAATCAGCCGGCTGGTGGGCGGGCTCGCGGTGGCGCTGGCCATCGGTGCGATGCTCGTGGGCGGGCGTTGGCACCGGCTCCTCGAGACGCACGTGGTGATGATCCTCATCGCCGGGTGGATGTACGTGTCGATGCTGTGGAGCATCGCCCCGGCGCTGACCACGGTCGCCCGCTGGACGGCTGTCCAGCTCGCGGTGCTGTCGCTGATCGTGTGGGAGTTCGCCCGGGAGCGGCACGAGTGGCGCAGCCTGATGTGGGCCTACGTCATCGGGGCCATCGGTGGTGCGGCCGGCATCGTCCAGGCCGTGCTGTCCGGGGCCTCGTACGGGGTCGGCAGGTTCAGCGCAGCCGGCTTCAACCCGGGCACGCAGGCGTACGTGCTGCTGCTCTCGCTGCCGCTGGCGGCGTACCTCGCGTGGTCCTCGCCGAGCCGTGCGGCACGCGCCGTGGCCTGGCTGTACCTGCCGCTGGGCGTCACCGCTGTGCTGCTGACGGCCGCACGCGCGTCGCTTCTGATCCTGCCCGTGGCGCTCGCGGGCGTGCCGCTCGGGCAGCGGGCGAGGGGCCTGCACCGGGGGGTGCGGGGGTCCCGGAGCGTCCCGCTCGTGATGGCGATGCTGGTCGCGTTGGCGCTCGTGTTCACGCTGCTGCCGGCCGAGACCACGGCGCGGCTGGGAACGCTCTCCTCGGAGCTGAGCGAGGGCGACCTCAGCGGCCGTGCCGGGCTGTGGGAGGTGAGCGCTGAATCCATCGGCGAGCACGAGCTGATCGGCGTCGGCGCCGGCGCCAGCCGCCGTGTGCTGCGCGACGCCGTCGGAGCCCTCAAGGGCACCCACAACGCCTACCTCGCCGTGGTCACCGAGCTCGGGGTCATCGGGCTGGTGCTGCTGCTGCTGCTGCTGATCAGCGCAGGGCAGCGCGCCCTGCGACACGCGCCGCCCGAGCGCGTGCTGGCGCTGACGACGTTGGCGGTCGTGGCCCTCGGGATGATGCCCAACCACGTGCTGAGCGAGAAGTCGACGTGGCTGGCCCTCTCGTTCGTCCTCGCTCCGACCCCCGACCGGACCACCCGAAGGACCCGTCGGGGGCGTCTCGCCCTCGGAGCCGGGTCCCGACCTGCAACAGGAGCACCATCATGAACGGCACCGTCCTGGTCACGGGAGCAGCGGGCTTCATCGGCCACCACACCTGCCGCCGCCTGCTCGCGGAGGGCCACACCGTCGTCGGCGTCGACAGCATGGACGACTACTACGACCCGGCGCTCAAGCGCGCCCGGCTGCGTCAGCTGCTCGACGAGGACCGCTTCACGTTCGGGGAGCTGGACCTGTCCGAGACGCCGTCGGTGGTGGGGCTGTTCCACGAGATCGAGCCGACGACCGTGATCCACCTCGCGGCACGCCCCGGCGTCCGAGCATCGATCGACCGACCCCACAGCTGCGTGCGCAACAACATCACGGCGTACATCAACGTGATCGAGGCCGCGCGCCAGCACCATGTCGAGCACTTCGTCTACGCGTCGTCGAGCTCGGTGTACGGCGCGAGCCGCCGGTGGCCGTACTCGGAGCACGACCCTGCCGAGCACCCGATCAGCCTGTACGCCGCGACGAAGCGCAGCAACGAGCTGATGGCGCACGCGTACGCGCACATCCATGGCATGGCGGTCACCGGGCTGCGCTTCTTCACCGTGTACGGACCGTGGGGTCGGCCCGACATGGCGTACTACCGCTTCGCCGAGGCGATCCGGCTGGGCAAGCCGATCCGCATCTTCGGGGACGGGACGGCGATCCGCGACTTCACCTTCGTCGACGACATCGTGACCGGGATCACCGCCGTGGCGTCTGCACCGGCGAAGCCGTCGGAGTCCTGGGACGGCCACGTGCTGGACCCGGCCACGAGCGCCGCCCCCTTCCGGGTCTACAACATCGGTCACGGACAGCCGATCGACGTCAACAGGCTGGTGACGCTGCTCGAGGAGTCGCTCGGGCGCACGACGAGCATCATCCACGAGCCGCCACGCGCCGGGGACGTGGAGGCGACCGAGTCGGACACCAGCGACCTCGCCCCGCTGCTGCCCTCCACGGCCACGACGCCTCCGGAGGTCGGGATCGACCGGTTCGCGTCCTGGTACGCGGACTACCACAGCATGGCGCGGCTGTGAGCGCCCGGTCCGACCTCGCCCCCGACCGGCGTCGCACGCCGCTGGACCCGCTGGTGGCGCCCGAGAGGCTGACGGCGCTGCGGCCCGCTGCGAGGGCGGTGCGCAGCGCGTACCGGCAGGCCACCGGCCAGCTCCGTCACCTGCCGGACTTCCTCGTGATCGGCGCGCAGAAGTCGGGCACCACCACGCTGTTCGAGCACCTCGCGCAGCACCCCGGCATCCGCCCCTCCGCGACGAAGGAGGTGCACTACTTCGACCGCGAGTACGACCGCGGGGAGCGCTGGTACCGCGGGCACTTCGCGTTGGCCGCGCGTGCCGAGCGCTCGGGTCTGCTGACCGGGGAGGCGACGCCCGCCTACCTGGTCCACCCGTCAGCGCCGGAGCGGGCGAGGCGGACGGTGCCCGACGCACGGTTGGTGGCCGTGCTGCGTGACCCGGTCGATCGCGCGTTCTCCCACTACCAGCACGAGGTGGCCAAGGGGTTCGAGTGCTACGGCTTCGAGGAGGCGCTCGCGTGCGAGCCCTCACGCCTCGCTGCAGCACCGGACGGGGAGGCCTCCGACGGCGCGTTGATCGCCGCCTTCGAGCACCACACCTACCTCGCGCGCGGCCGGTACGCCGAGCAGCTGGAGCGGTGGCTGGCGCACTTCCCGGCGGAGCAGCTGCTGGTGCTGGCGGCCGAGGAGCTGTACGGCGACCCCGACGCGGCGATGGCCCGTGTCGCCGAGCACCTCGGGCTGCCGCCGGTCATGACGGGGCTGCCCGTGGTGCGCAACTCACGCTCCTACAGCCCGATGTCCGCGAAGACCCGCAGCTGGTTGCAGCGCTACTACGCGCCGCACAACCAGCGACTGTTCGAGCTGCTCGGTACGACGTTCGACTGGAGCTGAGATGGACACGCTCAGCTCGGGCAGCGCCGCACGTCTGCGACCGTGGTGGCGGGGGCTGTGGCTGCCAGCCGCCGTGGCCGTCGCGGTGCTGCTGGGGGTCAGCCTGCGGCTGTTCTCCTGGCCCATGACGGACTCCCGTGAGGCGACCGACGCGGTCGTCGTGCTGGCCGGGGCCAGCGCCCGGCTCGACGTGGGGCTCGCGTTGGTCGGCGAGGGGCTCGCACCGACGCTGGTGATCTCCAACGGCGAGCAGCACGGGTGGGCCCGGGGCAACGCGCTGTGCGCCGAGCCGCAGGCCTTCGAGGTGCTCTGCTTCCGTCCGCAGCCCCAGACGACGGCCGGGGAGGCCGAGGCGATCGCGCTGCTCGCCGAGGAGCAGGGCTGGGACGCCTTCACGGTGGTGACGTCACCGACGCACGTCACCCGGGCCCGGCTGCTCGTCGAGCAGTGCACGAGCACGCCGGTGTCGGTGGTGGCGCACGACGCCTCGCTGGGCGACAGGTTGTCGCCGGCGCAGCTGGCGCGCGAGACGCTGGCGCTGATCGCCGCCACGACCTTCGCCAAGGCCTGCTGAGAGCCGGCGGAGGGTCGTGGCGGTGACGGGCAGGACGGTCACCAGATCCCCGCGTCCGTGAGCAGGCGGGCGTACGCCTCAGCCGCCGCCCGACCGGTGTAGGGCTCCCACGCGGCGGCGGGAGGACGGCGGGGAGCGCGGAGCGATGACAGGATCGCCTGCGCCAACGCCTCCGGGTCGCCGGTCGGGACCAGCCGGCCGTGCTGCCCGTCCGCGAGGATCTCACGCGGTCCGCTCGGGCAGTCGGTCGAGATCGTGTTGGCACCGATCGCGACGGCCTCGATCAGCACGCCGGGCAGACCCTCCCAGTCGGAGGACAGCACGAACGCATCGCACCGGGCCATGTACCGGTAGGGGTTGGTGTCCGTCCCGGCGAGGTCCACGACCTCGTCCAGCCCGAGCTCCGTCACCCGCCGCTCCAGCCGGTCGCGCAGCGGCCCCTCGCCGAGCACGATCAGGCGGACCTCCTGCGCCTGGCGGACGCGTGCGACGGCCGCCAGCAGCAGCTCGTGGTTCTTCTGCGGGATGAGGCTGCCCACCGCCAGCAGCGTGGGCACCTCGTGATCGAGCAGCCACGGGTGGTCCACCTCCTGCGCAGCCAGCTCGTGCAGGTCGACGCCGACCGTCGCGTTCGGCAGCACCCGGACCCGCTCGCGCGGGATCCCGAGGTGGTCGCTGAGGTCCTGCGCCATCCCGTGGGAGCACGCGACGAGCAGATCCGTGTGCCGGTACAGCCCGTTGGTCAGCATCCGCGTCGCCCGGGTCCGCGCCGACAGACCCTCGACGCCGACCTGCGAGAGGGTGTTGGAGATGCGGGGGATCACGGCCGTCCCCGTCCGCGCGACGCGCACGGCGAGCATGCCCAGCAGGTCCGCGTGGCCGATCGTCGGCAGCAGCGCCGCCGGACGCCGCCGGCGCAGGTACCGCGTGAGGGCCGGGAGCGCGGTGCGCATGTGGGCGGCACCGAGGTCGATCACGGGGACCTGGTCGGGGACCTCCCCTCGCAGCGGTCCGTCCGCGTTCCCCACCACCAGGTCGACCGGGTGTCCGGCGCCAGCCAGCGAGCGCGCCAGGTTCAGCGTGATGCGCTCCGCCCCACCGATGTCGAGGTTCGGCAGCAGCAGCGCCACGCGCGGCGAGGTGCCGTCACGGGGCTGGCGTGACGCCGGACGGGCGGAGCGGCTGCTGGCCGTTGCGGTCGGTGTCGACGAGCTCATGTTCTGGTTCCTCTGCGGACGGTGTCGGAGGGTTGTCGTGCCTGGGGGTCTGGTCCGGGGCCTGGTCGCGGGGCGTGTAGCGGCCGCCCGCGACGCGCCGCAGGGCCGAGGCGGCGGAGCCGCCGCTGACGTCGAGCACGTCCTCGACGAGCGCGGCGACGGCGTGCATCGCGGGGATCGACGGGGCGGTCCTGAAGGTGAGCAGCCCGGTCGCGGCCAGACCGACGGCGCCGGCGCCGAGCACCACCAGCGGCGGTAGGGCTGCGGCCGTGCGCAGACCGACGGTGAGCGGGCCCACAACGAGCACGGTCGCGGCCCCGGTGAGCACGGCCGGCACGTGGGCCCGCAGGAACGCGCCCCACCGCAGCTCGGTCAGCTGCAGGGCGAGCTGCGTCATCATCACGGCGTGGATCGCCAGCGCGCCGAGCACGAAGGCGGCGACCCCCGTGATGCCCCAGCGCTGGCCCACGAAGGCGCCGCCGACGGTGGTGGCGGCGTACACGGCCAGCCGCGCAGCACGCTTGTAGACGTGGCCGGTCGCCTGCAGCAGCGCGTCGCTCACCTTGAAGCCGGTGCGCAGCACGATCCCGATCGCCATCACCCGGAACGCGGGCACGAGGTCGAGCCAGTCCGCGCCGAGCACGACGTGCACGAGCTCCGGCGCGACGATGATCGAGAACACCGCCGTCGGCACCGTGATGATCGCCAGCCCCGCGGAGCTGGCGAGGAAGATGCGGCCGAGCCGGGGCCGGTCCCGATGCACGCTCGCCATCGAAGGGAACAGCACGCGGTTGGCGACCTGCCCGATCAGCTCCGACGGCAGCACCATCAGCTGGTAGGCGCGGCCGTACAGCCCCAGCGCGACCGGGCCGAGCCAGCGCCCGACGATCAGGTTGTCGCCCTGCACTGCGGTCCGGCCGATGACCAGGCCCAGCACGTGGCCACCACCGAACTCCAGCAGGTCGCGCAGCTCGCGCCAGCGCAGCGCGGGCCGGGCAGGGTGCGGTGCACGGATGAACAGCAGCGTCGTGCGCACCACGGCCTGCACGACGTGGCCGGCCACGATCGAGGCCAGGCCCGCGCCCATCAGCGCGAGGGTGACCGAGACGAGCCCGAAGCCGACGGCGTAGGACTGCAGCTCGAGCACGGCGAGCGTGCGGAAGTCGAGCCGGCGCTGCAGCAGCCAGTCGCCGACGGTGAGGTTGCGCAGCAGGAGCACCGAGCCCATGACCGGGATGACGGGCTGGAGGTCCGGCATCCCGAACAGATCCGCGATCGACCCTGCCTGCCACGTCACGAGCAGCCACAGCCCGGCGCCGAGCAGCAGGAACGTGGTGAACGCCACGCGGACGTGCATCTCCGTCAGGCCCTTGAGCTGGACCAGCGCGGGCCCGAGCCCGGCCGCCGCGACCAGCGAGGTCAGGCTCACGACGATGAGCGCCGCGGCGACGACCCCGAACTCCTCCGGGGTCACCAAGCGGGCGAGCAGCACCAGCACGCCGATCTGGAGAACGGCCTGCAGCCAGACGCCGACGAGGTTCCAGCCCATGCCGCGCACGGTGCGGGCCCGGAGCTGTCCGTCGTCGGCGGGGTCCGGCGGCTGTGCCTCGGTCGGCATCATCGGGGTCGCTGCTCGGAGCGTCGTCGGCGCAGCCGGTCCACGAGGCCGCGGCGTGCGACGTCGGTGAGGAAGCTCGCCAGCCGGTCGGTGCGCGGCGGCAGCGTCGCGCCGGGTCCCACGAGCAACGGGTAGCCGAGGTACTCGGCGAGCTCGCCGGTCAGGTACTCGAACTCCTCGAGCTGCCGGGCCGACAGCGACTCCATCCATGCCCGCGACCGCGACGGGTCAGGGATGCTGGACACCCGGCTGTGGTCGGTCACGGTGTAGTCGTCGACCGCGTACTCGCGGAGGCTGATCATCCTCGGGTCGTACGGCGTGTCGATGAAGCGGCACAGGCGCGGGAGCGTCGTCTCGGGTGCGCTGACGAGCTCCTCGAACCGCACGGTGCACACGCGCTCCTCGCCGTACCGCTCGGCCAGCGCGAGCCCCATCGCCACGTGCGACGCCCACCACGGGGCAGCGTCCGCCATCCGGTTCGGTCCCCAGTCCAGCGGCAGCACCGACGCGGCGACACCGCGGCCGTCGCGCACGATGTTGATGATGCGCGCGTCGGGGTACAGCGCCAGCAGGGAGCTGGCGTGACGGATGTTGCCGGGGGTGTGGTCGATCCAGATGGACGCCTCCGGCTTCTCGACCCGCCGGGCGAACGCCGCGACGAGGCCGTCGAGCAGCACGGCCAGCGAGGGGCGCTCGGTCGACCCGTCGCGCGGCGGCACCGGCACCCGCCACAGGTCGAAGCGTGGGTCCGCGCTCAGCACGCGGCGCGCGGCCGTGAGGCTGATGCGGCCCTCGTCGGTCTGGGCGAGGAGCGCGAACTTGAACATGGACTCCGGCACCGCGAGGCGGTCCGGGCCGACCCCCAGCATCGCGCCGAGCAGGGTCGTACCGCTGCGCGGGCACCCACCGATGAACACCGGGCGCAGGCGGTCGAGCGGCAGCGCGTGTGGCGCGGTCGAACGAGCAGCAGCCGTCATCGGCCGCTCCGGACGCGCGGTCGGTCCGCGACCTTCGCCCGTGTGCCGTTGCTGCGGTCGTGCCCGGCAGTGCAGGCCGACTCGAGCAGCTCGAACCACCGGGAGATCACCGAGTCGACGCCGTGCAGCTCCTCGACCACCGCCCAGGCGGCCTCCTGGACGTCGCGGCGCGCGGCGGCCGGCAGGTCCACGAGCTGCAGCATCCCTTGCGTGAGCTCGTCGATGGACTCCGGTGGCACCACCACGCCGGTCCCCGGCGTCGCGAGCAGCTCGCGGACGCCGCCGACGTCGGTGGCG
>JBFGFG010000005.1:0-22326 GCA_041579655.1 Nitriliruptoraceae bacterium | reverse complement strand
TGGCACAGCTCGGTGTACAGCTGCAGCGCGTACGCGGCCGAGCCGCCGGCGCCGGCCGCGACGTCCTTGGCCGCCTGGTCCGCCAGCGAGCAGTTGTTGCCGCGCGTGCGCTCCCAGTAGTCGGCCTTCCACGAGCGGGACGGGATGACGCCGTCCTGCTCCGACGGCAGGTCGATGCCGAGCTCGATGCCGAAGCCGAAGCCCTTCGAGATGCGCTCGAGCTGCTCGACGAGGTCCTCGCCGTCGTCGAGCTGGTTCTCCTCGCGCACGTACTGCTGGTAGGCGAGCTCGTAGAAGAAGGTGTCGCACGAGCGCTTCAGCGCCGTGGCGAGGTCCATCGCGCCTTCGTTGGACCGGTTCCAGTTGTTGAAGGTGATCGTGCCGAGGTCCCACGAGGACGGACACGCCACGCGGCTGTCGGCGGTGATCAGGCCGGCTTCCATCGCGGCGGCGCCAGAGACGATCTTGAACACCGAGCCCGGCGGGTACGCGCCCTGGATCGCGCGGTTGATCGCCGGCACCTCGTCGGAGACGGTCTTGTCGAAGATCGCGGCGAACTCGGCCTCGGTCAGCCCGTCGTCGAAGGCCGAGGGGTCGAACGTCGGCCACGACGCCATCGCGAGCACCGCGCCGTCGCTGGGGCGCAGCACGACGGCCGACCCGGCGACGGACTCGAGCTTGCGACCGTCGCTGCGGGTGATGTTGCGGCTGGCGAGGATGCCCTGCTCGAGGATCTTCTCCGTCGCGTCCTGCAGCGGCAGGTCGATGTTGGTGACCAGGTCGCCGCCGGGCGTCGGCGCGATGGTGCTGAGCACCTCCAGCACGGTGCCGCGGGCGCTGACGGAGAGTCGGTTCGTGCCCTCCCGGCCCTGCAGGTCCAGCTCGTAGGTCTTCTCGAGCCCGGCCTGACCGACCTTCTCGCCCGGTCGGTAGCCGAGGAACTCCGCCACGGTCAGCTGCTCGGCGCTGATCTCGCCGAGGAAGCCGAGCAGGTGCGCGCCGTTGCTGCCCTGCGGGTAGGTCCGCACCGGCAGGTCGATGACGTCCACACCCGGGAAGAACTCCTGGTGCTCCTGGATGTAGAAGCGGACCTCGGACGGCACGTCCTCCAGCACCGGCACGGGGCTGAACGGCGAGTAGCGGCGCGTGGCTAGGCGCTCCAGCACCTGCTCGACGTCGAGCCCCAGCAGCTGGGCGAGGTCCGACAGCACGCGCTCGGCGCCCTCGTTGCGCGGCTCGCCGAGGCCGTTGATCAGCACCTGGCGGTCGACGACGACGGTCGGCGCGGCGCGGTTGGCCACCAGCGGCTCGCCGCCGGCGGCGAGGATGCGGCCGCGCGGCGCCTCGGTGGTCACGACACGCACGGCGTTGCTCTGCGAGAGCTCGTCGAACCGCGACCCGGCCAGGATCTGCAGGAACCACAGCCGCGACAGCAGCGCGACCACGAACAGCAGGATGACAGCGGCCAGCAGCGTGAGCCGCAGGCCTGTCTGCTGATCGTCCATGGCGGACACGGGGAGCCGTCTCGTCGGAGGTGCGTGCGGGGGGTGAGCGTGGAGCGGGTGTGAGGTTCGGGACCGTACGGGCCGTCAGCGGGTGCAGGACGCGACGAGCGGCCGAACGGGCATCAGCAGCTCATCGCGAGGTCGCCGTGCCCTCGGCCGGGAACCGGCTGGAGAGACCCTTGGTGAACTTGAGCACGAAGCCGATCAGCACCGTGTTCACCACGCCGACGTACAGCGCCGCGGTGACCAGCAGCCCGAAGGAGGTGTCGGCGTCACCGAGGATGCTGCTGAGCCCGCCGAGCAGCAGGGACCCGATCGCGCTGCCGAGCAGCCCCAGCAGCAGCGGTGCGGTGAGCGAGTTGGGCGCGAGGTACGGACGTGCGGCCCCCACGATGTAGCCCACCAGCGCGAGCGTGAGCGCGGCCACGCCGATCGCGGAGGTCTCCAGCAGCAGGTCGGTGACGAGCCCGGCGACGAAGCCGATCCGCACGCCGGCCTCGGGACCGTCCTGGACGGCGAACGCCACCACCACCAGCAGCAGCAGGTCGGGCCGGAACCCGCCGAAGCTGACCATCGGGAGCACCGCGGTCTGGATCGCTGCGGCCGTGGTGATCAGCAGCGCGATCACGAACACGCGCATGATCACGCTTCGGCCCCTGCCGTCTCGTCAGCATCAGCCTCGGAGCCGGGCTCGGCGTTCGGGTCGGTGCTCGGGATCTCGGAGGGGTCCGGGACCAGCTGCGGCGGGTCGAGGTCGCGGTCGGGCAGGTCCGGCACCGGCGGTGGCGGCGCGGTCGGCTGCTGGAGGATCACCAGCACGTGGTTGAGCCGGTTGAAGTCGACGTACGGACGCACGAGCACGGTCTGGCTCAGCTCGTTGGGTCCCTCCACGAGACCGTCCACGATCCCGACGGGGATGCCTGCGGGGAACACGCCGAACGCGTAGTTGTTGGTCACGATCTGGGTGCCGGGGCCGATCTCGGCCGACGGGTCGTCGGTCTCCATGCGCATCAGGTCGGAGCCACGCCCGGTGACCACGCCGATGTCCCCGGTGCCGGCCACGCGCGTGGCGGCGGAGAAGTTGGGGTCGATCGCCAGCAGCACGCGGCTGGAGGTGGGCGCGACCTG
Organism: Nitriliruptoraceae bacterium; assembly: GCA_041579655.1. Classification (GTDB taxonomy): domain Bacteria; phylum Actinomycetota; class Nitriliruptoria; order Nitriliruptorales; family Nitriliruptoraceae; genus JBFGFG01. The sequence continues at coordinate 19,693 of JBFGFG010000005.1, read as the reverse complement.
GATGACCTTGCCGACGAGGCCAGCGCCCTCGACGACCGGCATGTCCTCCTTCACGCCGTCCTCGGAGCCGACGTCGATCGTGATCGTCCACTCGAAGTTGGACGGCGTGAACGCCACGGTGGTCGCCGTGACCGTCACCCAGTCGGTCGACCCGCGCAGCGCCAGCAGCGCGCGCAGCTCGTCGTTCTCGCGCTGGAGCGCCTCTGCCGCGACCTGACGATCGGAGAGCACGTCGAGGCGACCGCGCAACGTCTCGTTGTCCGCGCGGATCGCCCAGAGCTCGCCGATGTTGCTGAACATGTCCACGACGGGCCGGGCGGCCCCGGACATCCCCGACTGCAGCGGCGAGAACATGCTCGTGGCCATGCTGCGCAGACTGTCGAGCGGCCCCTGCTCGGAGCGGAAGTCGGCCGTGACGAGCACCAGCGACGCCAGCACGAGCACGGCCAGCACCGCTCGGGCGCGACGACGCGGGTTCATCGAGGGCTCCTGACAGCCGAGCGGCCGGCGCGAGAACGCGCCGACCGTCGGGCTCGGTTCCCGGTCACGGTGACGTGACCGTCATCCGCTCAGTGGCGGGACGAGGAGATGAGGACCTTCTTGAGGGCCTCGAACTCCTCCAGGCACTTGCCGGAGCCGATGGCGACGCTGGACAGCGGCGACTCGGTGATGTGGATCGGCATGCCGGTCTCGTGCTTGAGGCGCTCGTCGAGGCCCTTGAGGATGCCGCCACCACCGGTCAGGACGATGCCCTTGTCCATGATGTCGGCCGCGAGCTCGGGCGGCGTCTTGTCGAGCGTGTTCTTCACCGCGTCGATGATCGCGTTGACGGGCTCCTCGATCGCCTTCCGGATCTCCTCGGACGACACGATGATCGTCTTGGGGAGGCCGGAGACGAGGTCACGACCGCGGATCTCGGCGTGGGGCTCGTCGGCGAGCGGGAACGCGGAGCCGATGGCGATCTTGATCTCCTCGGCGGTGCGCTCACCAAGCATCAAGGAGTACTCCTTCTTGATGTAGTTGATGATCGCGTCGTCGAGCTCGTCACCACCGATGCGGATCGACTGGGAGGTCACGATGCCGCCGAGCGAGATGACGGCGACCTCGGTGGTACCGCCACCGATGTCGACGACCATGTTGCCGGCCGGCTCGTGGACCGGGAGGCCGGAACCGATGGCCGCGGCCATGGGCTCCTCGATGATGTAGGCGGCGCGGGCGCCGGCCTGGATCGTCGCGTCCTCGACGGCGCGCTGCTCGACACCCGTGATGCCCGAGGGCACGCAGACCACGACGCGGGGCTTCGCGAGGAAGCGACGCTTGTGGACCTGCTGGATGAAGTAGCGCAGCATCTTCTCGGTCACGTCGAAGTCGGCGATGACGCCGTCCTTCAGCGGACGGAGCGCCATGATGTGACCCGGCGTGCGGCCGATCATGCGCTTGGCCTCAGACCCGACGGCGAGGATGGCGCCGTTCTTGGTGTTGATGGCCACGACGGACGGCTCGTTGAGCACGATGCCGCGTCCGCGGACGTACACGAGCGTGTTCGCGGTGCCGAGGTCGACGGCCATGTCGCGGCCGAGGAACTGGAAGGTGTTGCCGGAGATCGCCACGGGTGATTCCTGGTGCGTGGTGGGGCTGCGCCGGCTCCAACGACAGCGGCAGCGGGCGGCGGGGAGGGGGTGTCGCAGAGGGCCCGCCGGAAGACGGCGAGGGGACACCCCGCACGTGGGCGGAAGCATACCCACGTGCGCTGTGAGGTCGACATCACGCACCGTCCACCGCGCACCGCTCGCGTGGGGCACGCCCGATGCCGATCCCGGGAACCTTCGACGGCCCGCTCGCGTCCGAGCGTCACCACCTCGCGCACGGCAGGCCGAGGCACCGTCAGCTGCCGGTGTGGCCTCGCCGCGCGAGGCTCACCCACCGGCCCTCCCCCACCACGAGGTGGTCGAGCAGCGTCACACCGATCAGGTCACCCGCGCGCGCCAGGCGGCGCGTCACCGCTTCGTCGTCGGCGCTCGGTTCGGGGTCTCCCGACGGGTGGTTGTGGCCCAGCACCACGGCCGCCGCGTTGCCGAGCAGCGCGTCACGGAACACCTCGCGTGGCGACATGAAGGTGTGGTCGATGCTGCCGACGCTGACGGTCACGGTGTCCAGCAGTCGGTGTCGCGTGTCGAGCAGCAGCGCGACGCAGTGCTCGCGGTCACGCTCGACCAGCAACGACAAAAGCACCGCCGCCGCCTGCTCCGGCGAGGTGATCTCGGGCCGCTCCCCCACGCTCGCGGGCTCACACGTCGGGCACGCCCCAGCGGGCGCGAGAGCGAAGGCGGTGGACACAGGGCTACTCCGGGTCGAGGAGCAGCCACCCTCGCCGAAACCAGCAACGCCCGCCCCAACGGGACGAGCGCAGCTGTGGAAAGCCTGGTTCAGAACTTGCCGGGGAAGAAGATGTTCAGCTCGCGGGCGGCCGACTCGGCGGAGTCGGAGCCGTGGATGATGTTCTCGCCGATCTCGGTGGCGAAGTCGCCACGGATGGAGCCGGGAGCCGACTCGATCGGGTTGGTCGCACCGGCGAGCTGGCGCATGCCGGCGATCGCGTTGGCACCGGTCACCGCGAGGGCGACGAGCGGCGCCGAGGTGATGAAGTCGACGAGCTCGCCGAAGAACGGACGCTCGACGTGCTCGGCGTAGTGCGCCTCGGCCGTCGCGCGCTCGAGCGTGCGCAGCTCCATCGCGGTCAGCGTGAAGCCCTTGGCCTCGATGCGACGGACGACCTCGCCGACCAGACCGCGCTTGACGCCGTCGGGCTTGATGAGGATGAGGGTGGTCTCGGTGGCCACGGTGGGCTCCTGTGCGTGAGCGACGCCCGCGTCGGCGGGCGTCGGTGAGGTGGGACGGGCGCGAGGGTCGCGCACCGCTGCGCGCACGGCAACCCACGGCACCCCGCCGCACACCGACCGCACGCGGCCGGGTCAGCTCGAGACGTCCTCGGAGTCCTCTGAGTCCGCCCACGGTGCTTCGGCGATCGGGACCATCTCGAGCTCCGTCCAGGCAGCCGGGTCCTCGACGCGGTACAGCACCCAGCTGGTGCCGTTGCGGCTGCCGTCCGCGCTGCACACGCTCGGAGCGATCATCTCGTGCAGCACGCAGTCGTACGGGTCGAGGCCGTTGCGCTGGATCGCGAGCGTCTGACCGCTGGCGTCGAGGTACACCAGCGTCAACGAGCGGTCGTCATCGCTCGGGTACTCGTCGACGCGCGCCACGGCGGCCGGTGGCTCGGCGACGCCGTAGCGCAGCACGGCGAGCGCCTGGTCGCCGTCGCGGCCGGCGGGCGTGGCGAGCTCCTCGACGACCTCCGTGGACCCGTCGGAGGGGAGCGACGTCGGGGCCGCGTCGGGCGCGTCACCGATCCTGCAGCCCGCCAGCAGCACACCGCAGGCCAGCACGGACGCGAGGGCGCGCCCACGGCGTGGATGTGACGTCGAGCAACCCATCAGCCGTCCAGGTCGTCCAGGTCGAGCGCTTCTGCGGCGTCGCCGGAGCGCTCGGTGTCCACGCGACCGAGCATCTGCTCGAGCGCCTCCTCGAAACGACGCTCGTCCTCCTCGTCGTCCACGTCCTCGGGCTCGTAGATGACGTCGTCGTCATCGTCGAGCACGGGCAGGAAGCGGTCGCGCGCAGCGCCGACGGTGAACAGCGAGCCGCACACCACCACCACGCCCCCCTCACCGGCGAGCTGCTCGGCGAGGTCGAGCGCGGCCGAGATGTCCTGCGCGGTGGTGACCGACGTCCCGGTGTTCTCCCACACCTCGTCGGCGAGCACCTGCTGCTTGACCAGCGAGGCGGCTCGCGGCGACGGGGCCCGGGTCACGACCACGTGCTGGACGACGCTCTTCCACGGGGCGAGCACGCCGCCGACGTCCTTGTCGTCGAGGATGCCGGCCACCAGCACCCGTGGCGTGGTCGCGGCGAACGCCTCGAGCACGGCCGACGCGGCAGCCCGTGCGCCGTGCGGGTTGTGCGCGCCGTCGAGCACCACGGTCGGCTCACGGTGGACGATCTCGAGGCGACCGGGGACGGTCACCGCGAGCATCCCCTGCCGCCACGCGTCGTCGGTGAGGTCGTCGAACGTCTCGCCGAGCAGCGCGGCGACCGCGGCCAGCGCCATCACGGCGTTGTCGGCCTGGTGCGGCCCGAGCAGCGGGACGAACACCTGCTCGATGGTGCGTGCGCCGATGCGCACGTCGATGAGCTGGCCGCCGTTGGCGGGCTCACGTCGCAGCAGCTCGTGGTCCGTGCCGGCCACCAGCAGGATCGCGCCCATGTCGTCGCAGCGGGCGCGCAGCACCTCGAGCACGTCGTCGCGCTGTGCGGCGCTGACCACGGTCGAGCCGGCCTTGATGATCCCGGCCTTCTCCTTGGCGACCTCGGCCGGCGTCGCGCCGAGCTCCTTGTGGTCGACGTCGATCGGCTGGATCACGCAGACGTCGCCGCGCAGCAGGTTGGTCGCGTCCCAGGTGCCGCCCATGCCGACCTCGAACACGCCGACGTCGACGGGCACCTCGGCGAACCACCACGACGCCATCGCCGTGAGCAGCTCGAAGTACGTCACCGCGTCGTCGCTGCGCTCGTCCACCAGGGCGGCGAGCGGGGCAACGTCGGCGTACAGGTCAGCGAACGCCTGCTCACCGATGCGTCGACCCGAGACGGCGAGCCGCTCACGGATCGTCTGCAGGTGCGGCGAGGTGTAGGCGCCCGCGGACAGCCCGGCGGAGGACAGCAGCGCCGCGACCATGCGCACCACCGAGCCCTTGCCGTTGGTGCCCGTGACGTGGACCGACGGGTAGGACCGCTGCGGCTGACCGAGCAGCTCCTGCAGCAGCGTGATGCGGGAGAGGTCCGGGACCATGCGCCCGCGACCGCGCGCGATCACCGCCGCCTCGGCCTGCTCGAACGTGAGCTCCGAGTCGGCGAGGTACGGCGTCTCGGCACCGTCGTCGAGGTCGTCGATCTCGTCGTAGGGATCGATCCCCTCATCGTCGGTGAGGTCGATGAGCTGCTCGTCGTCGGCGCCGCCGTGCCCGGTGCTCACAGCGCCTCGAGCGTGCTGATCTGGCTGGCCAGCTCGTCGATGCGGGTCTCGGTGGCGACCTGTCGCTCGCGCTCGGCGGCGACGACCTGCTCGGGGGCGTTGGCGACGAACGAGTCGTTGGCGAGCTTGCCGGCGATGCCCTTGAGCATCCCCTCCGCCTTGCCGAGCTCCTTGCGCAGCCGCGAGATCTCCTCCTCGACGTCGATCAGCCCGGCCAGCGGGGTCGTGGCGACGCCGCGGCTGAACAGCACCCGGGCGAGGCCCGGGTCCTCGGACGCCTCGTCCACGAAGCGCACCTCGTCGAGGCCGGCCAGCGCGCGCAGCACGGTGGTGTGCGGGGCGAGCAGCTCGCGGGCGTCGGTGGCCACGTCCAGCGCGAAGCGCACCTTGTCGGCCACGCCGTTCTGCGACCGGAATCGCCGCACCTCGGTGACGAGGTCCTGCACCAGCGCGAACGCCTCCTCGGCCTCGGGGTCGCGCTCGGAGACGGCGGTCGGCCACGCGGCGAGCGCGAGCGACTCACGGCCGCCGGCAGCGCCGGTCAGGCCACGCCACAGCGTCTCGGTGACGAACGGCATCGTGGGATGCAGCAGGCGCAGCAGCTCGTCGAGCACGACGGCCAGCACGGCCTTCGCGTCGCTGGCTGCGGCCTCGTCCTCGCCGTAGATGCGGACCTTGACGGACTCGAGGTACCAGTCAGCGAGCTCGTTCCAGGCGAACGATCGCAGGCTGCGGCACACGATCGGCCAGTCGTACACCTCGTACGCGGCGTCGGCCTCGGCGCGGGCCGCCTCGAGGCGCGACAGCACCCAGCGGTCGTCCAGCGTGCGACGCTCCGGCGGCGGCAGCTCGCCCGGCGTGACGCCGTCGAGGTTCGACAGCGCGAAGCGCAGCGCGTTCCACAGCTTGTTGGCGAACTTCTTCTCGCCCTCCACCCAGTCACGCGCGAGCGGGACGTCCACGCCGGGCGCGGCCGAGCGCAGCAGCGCGAAGCGGGTGGCGTCGGCGCCGAACTCGGCGATGAGGTCCAGCGGGTCGATGACGTTGCCGAACGACTTGCTCATCTTCTTGCCGTGCTCGTCGCGCACGAGCCCGTGGTTGTGGACGATCGCGAACGGCTCCTTGCCCAGGAACTGCTCGCTGATCATCACCATCCGGGCGACCCAGAAGGTGTTGATGTCGTAGCCCGTGACCAGCGTCGAGGTCGGGAACCACGTGCGCAGCTCGGGGGTGTCCTCGGGCCAGCCGAACAGCACGAACGGCCACAGCTGGGACGAGAACCACGTGTCGAGCACGTCGGGGTCCTGCTCCCAGCCCTCACCGGGCGAGTCGGACTGCACCTTGATCTCGCCGGACTCGTGGTGCCACGCCGGGATGCGGTGGCCCCACCACAGCTGGCGCGAGATGCACCAGTCGTGGAGGTTCTCCAGCCACACGATGAACTGCTCGCCGAGCCGCGACGGGATGAACGTGACCCGGCCGCTGCGCACCGACTCGATCGCCTTGTCCGCCATCGAGCGCACGTCGACGAACCACTGGTCCGACAGCATCGGCTCGACGACCGCCTTGGAGCGCGACGAGTGGCCGACCTGATGCACGTGCGGCTTGACCTCGACCAGCAGGCCGAGCTCGTCGAGCCGCGCCTTGATCGCGGTGCGTGCCTCGAAGCGGTCCAGCCCGGCGAACTCGCCGCCGTGCTCGTCGTTGACCGTGCCGTCGAGGTTGAGCATCGTGAGCATCGGCAGGTCGTGCCGCAGCCCGATCTCGTAGTCGTTGGGGTCGTGGGCCGGCGTGATCTTCACCGCGCCGGAGCCGAACTCGGGGTCGACGTACTCGTCGGCGATGACCGCGAAGGTGCGGTCCTGGAACGGGTGCTTCACGTGCCGGCCGATCACCGCCGTGTAGCGCTCGTCCTCGGGGTGCACCGCGATCGCGGTGTCGCCGAGCATCGTCTCGGCGCGGGTGGTGGCCACCACCAGGCCGTCCTCGAAGCCTGCGGGGCCCGGCTCGTCGTCGGCCCACAGGTAGCGGAACGACGCCAGCTCGCCGGTGACCTCGTCGTGCTCGACCTCGATGTCCGACAGCGCCGTGTTGGCGACCGGGTCCCAGTTGATGAGCCGGTTGCCGCGGTAGATCAGGCCCTGGTCGTACAGGTCGATGAACACCTTCTCGACGGCGACGTTGCGCTGCTCGTCGAAGGTGAACGCCTCGCGCTCCCAGTCGCAGGACGCGCCCAGCTGCTTGAGCTGGTCGAGGATCGTGCCGCCGGACTCGGCCTTCCACTTCCAGACACGCTCGATGAACGCCTCGCGACCGAGGTCGTGGCGGGTCAGCCCCTCGGCGGCGAGCTGCTTCTCGACCACGGTCTGGGTGGCGATGCCGGCGTGGTCGAGCCCGGGGACCCACACGGCGTTCTTCCCACGCATCCGCTCGCGGCGGATGATCGCGTCCTGGATCGTGTTGTCGAGCGCGTGCCCGACGTGCAGCGAGCCGGTGACGTTCGGGGGCGGGATGACGATCGAGAACGGCTCGCCCGGGTCGTCGTGCTCGGCGTGGAACACGCCTGCCTCGACCCAGTCGGCGTACAGCTCGGCCTCGCTCGCGGCGGGGTCGTATGCCTTGGGAAGGTCGACCACGGAGACGTCCTGTGCAGGGGAAGCGTGAGTCGCCGGAGGCTACCGACGTCCCACCGCACCCCCGCCCTCACGCCGGTGCCAGCGCCCGCTCCGCGCGGACGTTCACCACCACCAGCACCAGCGCCACCACGCCCGCCAGCAGCACCGGCTGCGGCGTGAACGCCACGCCCAGCAGCGCGAGCGCCGCGACCGGGCTGGCCGCCCGCTCGACGAGCGATGCCGCGCCGAGCCGCTCGTGCAGCGCCCACAGGCTCAGCACGAACACCGCCGCCGGGATCGACACGGCCAGCCCGGCGACCGACAACCCGCCCTCGGCGTGGTCGGTGGCCACGTCCACCGCCACGGCCAGCCCGGCGCCGACAGCGGCGACGGAGCCGAGCACGACGTAGTGCCCGTAGCCCCACGCGAACGCGACCCGCATCTCCCCCAGCAGCTCCGCGTCGTCGTGGTCGAAGTACAGCCACCACATCGACAGCACCAGCAGCACCGCGCCGACCATGATCGCCACCACGTCGGCACCGACCTCACCTGCCTCGACGGCGGTCTGGATCGCCAGCGACGTCGCGAGTATGGACTCGCCGAGCACGATGATGGTGAACAGCCCGTAGCGCTCGGCGATGTGGCCCGAGTGCCACCGCGGCGCGGCGTCAGCGACGGTGAGCCACGGGATGGCCATCTCGGCCAGCGCCAGCACGAGGAACACCGGGACCACCCATCCGGTGGGCACGGCGATCATCCCGATCCAGCCGACCTGCAGCAGCACGATGCCGTACGCGTAGCGCTTCGCCGACGCCGACCGTGCGGGGTCAGGATCCGCGGCCGCAGCGCGCAACCACAGCGACACCAGCGCCAGCCGCATGATCGTGTAGCCCACCCCGACCAGCGAGAAGTCGCGCTCGTCGAAGCCGCGTTCCACGCCTGCGGCGACGAACAGCGCCCCGACCAGCTGCACGAACACGGCGATCCGATAGGCGATGTCGTCGGTGTCGTACGACGACGCGAACCACGAGAAGTTCACCCAGCCCCACCAGATGGCGAAGAACACCAGCAGGTAGCCGACCACGGACTCGGCGGCGTGGGCGTCGGCGATGCCGTGGTGCAGCGCGCTGGCGGCCTGCGCGACCGCCACGACGAACACCAGGTCGAAGAACAGCTCCAGCGGCGTGGCCGCGCGGTGTGGCTCGTCCGGGTCGCGCCCCTGCATCGGGACCGTCCACCGGTGTCGTGCTGCCGTTTCCATGCCCCGCCGTCCGTGGTCGTCGGCGTCGGACCCTAGAGGTCGAGCGTCCCGGAGGGGGGCCCGCCGCCGCTCTCATCGCGCACGTGCGCTCGCGTGGCGAGCAGCGACAGCAGCAGCAGCACGGCGGCGATGATCACCACCGCACCGTCGAGCAGCAGCAGCATCAGGTCCTTGGTCAGCATCAGCAGCGGCGTGAGCACCAACGACACGACCCACGCGATGGTCACCTGGCGCCAACGGTCGGACGCGACCCCGTCCAGCACCCGACGCAGGTGCTGCGCCATCACCACGATGCCCAGCGCCTGGGCCGCGAACAGCGCCATGCCGAGGCCCGAGCCCCCGGTGGAGAGGTTCACGGTCCCCACCGCGGCGCGACCACCGAGCACGGCCAGCTCCAGCGCGAGCGACAGACCCAGCGCTGCGACGCCGAGCCCGATCGTCGGCGGCGCCAGCGGTGTGCGCGGCGTGCTGCGCACCAGCAGCACCAGACCGGCGAGCACGATCGCCTGACCCACCGGGTCCAGCAGCGCGTCGAACGTCCCGACCCGCAGGTCGAGCACGATCACGCCCGTGCCGACCAGCAGCAGGTTCACGGCACGGACGAAGCCGTCGACGTCGATGGGAGCCCGCGGCGGGCTCTGCGGGGCGTCCATGGAGCTGTCCTCGACGTGTGGGGCGCGGACGGTACGGCGTCCCCGCAGAACCGCGGGTCAGCCCTCCGCGGCGGGCTCGTCGAGCTCGCCGTCCGTCCACAGGATCGCGCGACCGAGGTCGAGCCAGCCGTCCTGCAGCTCGGCCCAGACGTACGGCCCGGCGCTGCCGTCCACTGGCGCGACGATCACCCGGTCACCAGGGTCGACGGCGACGACCCACTCCCCGTCCGGCGACATCACCGCCTGCTCGAGGCGGTAGCCGGGCGGGCCACCCACGTCCAGCAGCACCTCGTCGGTGTCGGGGTCGCGGACCTGCGCTCCGTCCACGTTGAGCCACACACCCTCGCGGCCCGGCGGCTCCTCGAAGCGGTAGTACTCCTCGAACGCGACGGTGTCGAGCACCTCGCCGCTCTGCTGGTCGACCACCAGCAGCTCCTCGCGGTCACCCCCGACCAGCAGTCGCCCGTCCTCGTCGAAGAACACCTCGCCGTACTCGGCTGCGTCCTCGATGCACAGCGCTGTGGAACCGCCGCGGCCGTCGACGAGGTTGAGGCAGCCCGACTCGCTGAGGTTCGTCGCGAGCGTGCCCGGCACCTGGAACGGGGCAGCCGACAGCTGACCCTCGACCTTCGTGGGCACGGCCGCCATCCACACCACCATGCCGATGGTCGCCATCAGGGCGATCACCGCGATGATCGGACCGCCGCGTCGCGCCAGCGGGCTGGGCCCGTCGGCGTCAGCGTCGGTGCCCGGGCGTGCGTCGGGCAGCACGATCACCTGATCGGGCTGCTCGCCGGCCGCCGCTGGGATGTCCGGCGGTTGGGCCGGCGGCGTCGGTGCGCCGTGGTCGGGGTGCTGCTGGCCGGGGTCAGTCGCGTCGCTCATGCGGAACGCTCCTTGCGAAGGATGAGCACCGAGACGCCCACGAGGGCGACCCCGGCGACGAACACGGCCAGCGGGGCGCCGAGCGTCTCGCCGAACACGTCGAACACCAGCTGCGGCGCGAACACCGTGATGCCGAGGCCACCGAGCACCGCCGGGGCGGTCTCCTTCTCGCGCAGCGACACGCCGAGCACAAGCGCCGCGATCACCAGACCGATCACCAGCGCGACGGTGGTGATCTCCTCGATGGCGAGCACCTGGACGCCGATCCCGCCGGCCAGCAGCCCGGTCACCTGGAACGCGGAGCGCGGCTGCAGGTGGCCGGACCACCCGAGCGCGGCCCAGGACAGCCCGATCCCCATCAGGATCACGCCGACGACCGCCGAGCTCTGGATCAGGTCGAACGTCTCGGCACCGGCGAACACCGACGTCAGCACGGCCGCGCCGAGCGCCAACGTGGTCGGCCACGACGCGCGCCTGAGGTGGACGGGGATGCCGGCCGCGATGCCAGCGAGCCCCGAGAACAGCGCGATGACGTGCTCCTCGAGCTCGGTGCGCTCGTTGAGGATCACCAGGGTCGTCAGCGCGACGCCGACGACCGACAGCGCCGCGAGCACGGTCCCGAGCCGGCGGGTCGAGCCGCGCGTGGAGTCGCCGAGCGCCGCTGCAGCCGCACCGACCACGAGGGTCGCGACGACGGCCAGCAGGATCCGCCCGGCGGAGGACATGTCCTGCCAGAGGTTGCCGAACAGCGACACGCCGAAGCCCAGCGCGAGCGCGGCGCCGACGTAGGCGATGCCCTCGGCGACGAACTCGATGCCGCTGGGACCTTCGCCGGGGGCCGCGGACGGCGCGACGTCCACCACCGGCGGTTGCGCCGGGGGCGCGAACAGCGGAGGTGCCGGGACGCCTGCTGCGGCCGCGGCGCTCGTGCCGGAACCAGCCATCGCGGGCACGGGCAGCTGGGCCTCGTGGCGGCGGATGGCGGTGACGGTGTCATCGTCGAGCAGGCCGGCTCCGTGCCAGCGCTCGACGGCGTGCTCGAGGGTCGGGTCCATGGGGACCTCCTTGGGTCCCCCCAACCTTCGCGCGTCAGCCCGCGTGGGTCAACGGGCAGAGCTCAGGGATGTCCCTGAAACCTGACGTTCCTCACCACCCGGCCGTCAGGCCGACTCGGCGGCCGGGACCTCGTGGAGGCCGCCGTGCGGCACCAGGGTCGGTGCGACGTGCTCGCGTACGGACTCGGCCGTGATGACGCAACGACCGATGTCGTCGCGGCTCGGCAGGTCGTACATGGTCCCCTGCAGGACCTCCTCGAGGATGGCGCGCAGGCCACGAGCGCCCGACTGGCGAAGGATGCCGAGGTCGGCGATCGCCTCGAGCGCCTCGTCCTCGAACTCGAGCTCGACGCCGTCGAACTCGAAGAAGCGCTTGTACTGCTTCACCAGCGCGTTCTTCGGGGTGGTGAGGATGTCGACCAGCGCCTCGCGGTCCAGCGGCTCGACGGCCGTGATGACCGGCAGACGACCGATGAACTCGGGGATGAGACCGAACTTGTGCAGGTCCTCGGGCAGCACCTGCTGCAGCAGGTCGCCGAGGTCCTTGTCCTGCACAGATGCAACCGACGCGCCGAAGCCCATGCCGCCGCGACCGAGGCGACGCTCGACGACCTGCTCGAGGCCGGCGAACGCACCGCCGACGATGAACAGGATGTTCGCCGTGTCGATCTGGATGAACTCCTGGTGCGGGTGCTTGCGCCCGCCCTGCGGCGGGACGCTGGCGACGGTGCCCTCGAGGATCTTCAGCAGCGCCTGCTGCACGCCCTCGCCGGAGACGTCGCGCGTGATCGACGGGTTGTCGCTCTTGCGGGCGATCTTGTCGACCTCGTCGATGTAGATGATGCCGGTCTCGGCCTTCTTCACGTCGAAGTCGGCGGCCTGGATCAGCTTGAGGAGGATGTTCTCGACGTCCTCGCCGACGTAGCCGGCCTCGGTCAGCGCCGTGGCGTCCGCGATGGCGAACGGGACGTTGAGCAGGCGGGCGAGCGTCTGTGCCAGCAGCGTCTTGCCGGAGCCGGTGGGGCCCAGCAGCATGATGTTGGACTTCGCGAGCTCGATGTCCTCGCCCGTCCGGGCGGTCACCTGCACACGCTTGTAGTGGTTGTAGACCGCGACGGAGAGCGTCTTCTTCGCGTTCTCCTGCCCGATGACGTAGTCGTCGAGGAAGCGCTTGATGTCGCGCGGCTTCGGCAGCTCGTCGAGCGGCAGCTCGGAGGGCTCCGCGAGCTCCTCCTCGATGATCTCGTTGCAGAGGTCGATGCACTCGTCGCAGATGTAGACGTTCGGCCCAGCGATGAGCTTCTTCACCTGCTTCTGGGACTTCCCGCAGAACGAGCACTTCAGCAGGTCGCCGCCCTCACCGAACTTCGCCATCGAATGCGCTCCGTCATCACGCCTACCCCGCGTCCCGTCGGCTGACGGAACGGCTCCCTGCACGGAGGGTAACGGCGCCCGTGACAGACCGCGTCCCGCGCCTCCGGCCCGGTGGGGCGGTCGGCGCGGGACGGGTCCCTGCTTGGTGCGTCGCTGGTCAGCGGACGGCGACCTCACCCTTGGAGCGGGTGTCGATGATCTCGTCGATGATCCCGTACTCGAGCGCCTCGGGAGCCGTGAGGATGTAGTCGCGGTCCGTGTCCTTGCCGATCTTCTCGGTCGTCTGACCGGTGGCGTCGGAGAGGATCTGGTTGAGGAGGTCGCGCATGCGGATGATCTCCTTGGCGACCACCTCGATGTCCGACGCCTGACCCTGACCGCCACCGCGCGGCTCGTGCAGCAGCACGCGAGCGTGCGGCAGCGCGAAGCGCTTGCCCTTGGTGCCGGCGGCCAGCAGCGTGGCGGCGGCCGAGGCGGCCTGACCCATGCAGATGGTCGCGATGTCGGGCTTGATGTAGTTCATCGTGTCGTAGATGGCGAACAGCGACGTGATCGAGCCACCGGGCGAGTTGATGTACAGCGCGATGTCCTTGTCGGGGTCCTCCGACTCGAGGTGGAGCATCTGCGCCATGATCAGGTTCGCGACGTCATCGTCGATCGGCGTGCCGAGGAAGATGATCCGCTGGCCCAGCAGCCGGGAGTAGACGTCCATCGACCGCTCACCGCGGTTCGTCTGCTCGATGACGTGCGGCTGAGGGATGAGGTAGTTCTTCGGGTCCTGCACGCCGGCTCCTGCCGTCCTGATGTGGGCGGCGCAGCGTAACCACGCGCGGGGACGAAGGAGCGGGGTCTGCGTCGGGGCGACGCACAAGCACTGCGCCCCCGACCGGTGAGGGCGGGGGCGCAGCGTGTGTCAGAAGCTCGTACGGGGACTCACTCGTCCTCGTCAGCGCTGTCGTCCGAGGAGTCGTCGCTGTCGTCGGAGTCCGACGAGTCGGAGCCGCTGGCGTCGACCTCGTCGAGCGGCACGGTGGCCTCCACGATGCCGGCCTCGGCCTGCTTGACGGCCTCGTCGATCAGCGCCTGGGCGTCCGGGGTGACCTCGGCGTCCGGGTCGGGCAGCAGCCCGAGCCCGATCAGGACCGAGTCCTCGGGCGCACCGTCGAGCGTCGCCGCGTCGACGATGGCGTCGATGGACTTGCGACGGAGGATGTCACCGACGAGCGCGCCGATGGTGCCCTGCTGCTGGATGACCGAGGCCACCTGCTGCGGCGAGACGCCGTTCTGCTGGGCGTGACGGAAGATCTCCGCGTTGACGTCCTGGTCGTCGACCTCGAGACCGAGCTGCTCGGCGAGCTGGTCGAGGACCAGCTGCGCCTTGACGGCGCCGACGGCCTGCTCGCGGGCCTTCTCGGCGAACTCCTCGGCGGTCGTGCCCTCGGCCTCGTACAGCACCTCGGCGTCGATGCCGTACTGCGCGGCCTGCTGCTCGACGCGGCCGACGCGGGCCTCGACCTCGCTGTCGACCATCGCCTCGGGCAGCGGGACATCGATGAGGGCGAGGTACGCCTCGAGGACGCGGCTGCGCGCGTCGTGCTGCGCCTGCGTCACCGAGCGACGCAGCTGCTGCTCGCGGATGGAGGTCTTCAGCTCGTCGAGCGTGTCGAACTCGGACGCGGTCAGCGCGAAGTCGTCGTCGAGGGCCGGCAACGTCTTGGCGCGCACGTCCTTGACCGTGACGGTGAACTCCGCGTCCTTGCCGCCGAGCTCGGGGTACTCGTCCGGCAGGGTGTCGGTGTAGGTCAGCGTGTCGCCACCGGTGGCGCCCACGAGCTCCTCGTCGAGCTTCGGGGTCACACCCTCGGAGCCGATCTCGTACATCGCGTCCTCGACGGCCTGGTCCTCCATGGACTCGCCGTCGACGCTGAACGTGAGGTCGATGGTGACGTAGTCACCCTTGGTCGCGGCGCGCTCGACGACGTCCACCTCGGCGAAGCGGTCACGCAGCGCCTGGAGCTCCTCGTCGATGGCCTCGTCGGTGACGTCCCACACCGGGAACTGGACCGAGATGCCCTCGTGCGACGGTGCCTCGAACTCGGGGCGGACCGAGATGGTCGCCACGAACGAGCAGCCGTCCTCCTCGGAGAACTTGATCGACTCGGGGTCGATCTCGGGGAACGCGACCGGAGCCAGCTCGGACTCCTCCAGCGCCTCGATGTAGTACTCGTTGATCGAGGGCTCGAGGGCCTCCTGGGCGATCGCGCCGGCGCCGAAGCGCTGCTCGATCAGGCGGCGAGGCGCCTTGCCGGGGCGGAAGCCCTTGATCTGGACCTGCTTGGCCAGCTCCTTGGCGGCCTTGTCGAAGGCCTTCTTCACCCGGTCCGCCTCGACCTCGACGGTCAGCGTGACGGTGGTCTCATCGATCTTGTCGACGGTCGTCTTCATCTGGGTTGCCTGCGTGCTCGAAGGGCCCTCGTCGTGCGCCGTCGGGCGAGTGGAGGCCCGGTCGGGACGCGTGCGAGGCGCGACGGAACGGCCGGAAGAACCGGCCGAAGGTGGGAGGATGGCACCCAGCCGGGCGCACGTCCATTCCATCGACCAACGCGTGCGTCCCGTGCGTCTGGCGCGTGGATGGTCGGGACGGCCGGATTCGAACCGACGATCTCTGCGTCCCAAACGCAGCGCCTTACCAAGCTTGGCCACGTCCCGGTCAAGCGAACCGCGAATGGTAACCGGCGCGCCGCGCAGACCGACGCGTCAATCGTGAGCAGCAACCTCATGCCCGTAGGGGAACACCCAGCGGAACGTGCTGAGCATCGGACGGTGGCACCAGCACGTGCTCGGACACTCGCAGCGCACGGCGCCCATCGCCTCGACGAAGCGACCGACGAGCGCCAGCTGCAGGTAGACCAGGCCAACGAAGGCCAACGCTCGCTTCACCATGTCGACTCCAGGCTGTTGACGAGCACCGCTCGATCTACTCCAGCGTGTGGCGTGACAGCCGACCCTGCAAGCTCGACCGACGTCTCGCTACCTTGCGCGGCCTCGCGGGTGTAGCTCAATGGTAGAGCTCCAGCCTTCCAAGCTGGCCACGGGGGTTCGATTCCCCCCACCCGCTCCAGCTCTGGGCCCTTGGGGCCTTCCGGTCTCGGCACGCGCTGCCTCGCTCGCTGCGCTCGTTCGTTGGGGTGCCGCGCTCTCTCTGGTCCGACGGCCTCCGCGTGCGGAGCCGTCGCGGTCTTTCGGCCGGGGCGCGCAGGTCTCGGAGAGATCGAGCGGGGCATCCTCGCACGACGCGACCGCCGGAGCTCCCTGCCATGACACCTTGGTCGATCGAGCATGCCGGCCGACGCGTCGCTGCCTCCGCACCGGTGACGAGGGCGACGCTGGGCCTGCTCGACCCCGTCGACACGTGGCGGCCAGCCGTGCCGTTGGGCCCGGACCGGCCCGAGGTCGTCGACGGTGGCAGCCCAGCAGATGGACCGGCGTGGCGGACGGACACGTTCTCGGTGGTGCTCGACAGGTCGCGACCCGACGTTGCGCACACGACCGACCCGTGGTTCGAGCGTGGCCGCGATGCGCTGTGGTCCTACGCGATGGTCGACCCGGCGATCGTCCGAGCCGCGTGGTGGGCTGACGCTCCCCTGCTCGGGCGGCGGCTCGTGCAGGAGGGGCGGTTCGGCCCGCTTCGCCTGAGGATGGCCACCGAGGTGGCCGCGGTCGTCGATGGTGTCGTCGAGGTCGAGGGGCGCACCGCCACCGTCGCGGGTTTCGAGTACCGCACGTTGGAGGGCCACCTCGAGGACGGGTGGCAGTCGTGGCAGCTGTGGCGCTGGCACGACACCGGCGTCCTCGAGCACAGGGGACACACCATCTCGCGACTCGCTGCGATCGACAGCGCGCTCATCAGCCTCGGGATGCGGGTGTTCGGTCGAGGCATGCAGCGGTTGGCTGGCATGCGCTCGACCGCGCGTCTGCGTGCGATCGTCGATGGCGACCCGAAGGGCACCGACGCTCCGGCATCGTCAGGCCTCGTGCTGTCGCTCGCCAGCCTGCCAGAGGCGCAGCGGCTGGTCGATCCCGAGAAGGCGGCCTCGGCGGTCGACGGCGACGAGGTCCGCTCATGAAGCCACCTCCCGAGGACTTCCGACGGTCCCCGGCCGACACCGCGAGGTCGCTCGGGCGACTGTGCTGGGCGAGCCTCACCGCTCCCGTGCAGCTGGCGGCGCACCGACTGCTGTGGACACGGCGGACCTCTCTGCTCGACGACGAGCTCGAGCTGCCGGACCTCGGACGTGCGTTCCCTGGTGACCCCACCACCCTGCAACGGGCCGACGCCGGCGTCGGTGCGCTGCACGTGCGTCGGTACCGCCTGACGATCCGGACCCACGCGTCCGTCACCGACGCCCTCGACGTCATCCGCCGCGACCTCGACAGCCTGGTGCCCGAGCGGTTCGTGTGGTTCCGCGACGCTGACGGCGGACCGGTAGCCGGGCCGCTCGTCGAGGGACAGGAGTTCGTCGCCCGCTTGACCGGCCCGCACGACGGCCCGGTCCGTGTCGTGGAGGTGACCGACCACTCGATCCGGCTGGCCACGTTGACCGGCCACGTCGAAGCCGGCGAGATCGACTTCCACATCGACCGACCCGCCGAGGACCGGTTGGTCGTCACGGTGCGGTCCTGGGCACGCAGCGGCGACGAGCGCGTCCGGCTGCTGTACGAGCGAGGCGGCGGCGCCCGGGTGCAGGCGTACGTGTGGTCGCAGCTGACGACCCAGGTCGCGGCAGCGCTCGATGGCACGCCGATCGGACGCATCGAGCTCTCCAGCAGGCGTCTCAACTGGCCGGTGGCAGACCGCAGCGGCCACGTGGAGGCCGGCGCGTCCTGACCGTGACGTCGCGGCTGGCCTACTCGCCCACCTCCGGCTCGCCACGGTCGCGACTCCCATCTCGCCCGTCGGATGCAGTGTCCCAGACCCAACGGCTGTACGGTCGCCCGATGAGCACAGCTGAGGGTTTCACGTACAAGCGCCGCAAGGCGAGCGACGCGGTGGCCATCTTCCACCACGGACGTCTCGCCGGGTCGCTCCGCGGAGAGGACGCCACGGCGTTCCTCGAGACGGTCGGCAACCCGCCGGACCAGGAGCTGATGGCTGCCGCCGTCAAGCGTTCCGGTCGCGGGAGCGAGCCGTCGACGTCGCTGCGCATCGCGCGCGACCAGGAGCACCGCGGCCCACAGGGCCGCTGACTCCGTCGAGACGGCGCCGGCTCACGCCACCGCTGTGTCGAACAGGTTGCCGACCAGGAACGTGGCAGCCATCGCAGCTGCGCCCCAGAACGTGACGCGGAACGCGGCCACGCCGAGCGGGGCGCCTCCGGCCTTGGCGCCCAGCACGCCGAGCCCTGCGAGGAAGAACAACGTCAGCACGGCGATGACCGCGATGACGGACGTGAGCGGGACGAACGCGGCGGCAGCCAGCGGCAGCGCCGCACCCAGCGAGAACGTGAGCGCTGAGGTGACCGCAGCCTGAACAGGGCGCGCGACGGTGATCTCGGAGATGCCGAGCTCCTCCCGGGCGTGAGCCGCCAGCGCGTCGTGCTCGGTCATCTCGTCAGCGACCTGCATCGCGAGGTCGGGCGACAGACCGCGCTGCACGAAGATGTCCGCGAGCTCCCTGAGCTCGCCGACCGGGTCGACCTTCAGCTCGCGGCGCTCGCGCTCGATGTCGGCGGACTCGGCATCGCCCTGGGAGCTCACCGAGACGTACTCCCCCGCTGCCATGGACATAGCGCCGGCCACGAGGCCAGCGGTGCCCGCGAGCAGGATGGCGCTGCGGTCGGTGCCGGCCGCGGCGATGCCGATGATGAGGCTGGAGGTCGACACGATCCCGTCGTTCGCGCCGAGCACGGCCGCCCGGAGCCAGCTGACACGATGGACCCGGTGGTCCTCAGGATGAGCCTTCGACTGCGGCGCTTCGGACTGCATCGGTGATCCTCGGTGGTGTCGCAGGCGTCGGGGCGCGACGTGGCTGGCGCGAACATATGCCCCGGGCGCTCGCCATCGATGCTGCGGCGTCGGCGGCGCGGCGCGCGCGGCCGCTTCCGCGGAAGCGCCCGCGCTCAGCTGTCGCGCTGCGAGCGCACCTCGTCGACCTGGAAGCCGCCCGGGTAGGCCCACGGCAGCAGCGTCTCCTCGTGGATGAACGTGTAGGTCTCGCCGAGGAACTCCACGTCCATCTTCACACGCCACGTGTCGGTGACCGTGATCGGGTACGTGCCTGTGTCGACGTAGCTGTGGGTGACCCGGACGCCTTCCTGGCCGTACGCGACGCCGGGCGTGGTCTGCGGCGGCGACACGGTGCCGTCGGCCCAGTCCACGACGTAGGTGCCGGCGCCCTCGAAGTCGACCCAGCCCGAGATCGGCGTCGGGTGCAGCGGGTCGTCGCTGAGGTCCCAGCCGAGCTGCGGGTACCACTTGCGGTCGCGGTCGAAGCCCATCGGGCGCCCGGTCTGCAGGTACGCCTCGACGCCCGTGATGCCGTGCCCCGGCGCGATGTGCAGCTCCGGTGCAGAGACCGACTCCAGCGCGTCGGCGGCCGCGAGGAACGCCGGCTTGAAGTCCGGCACCTCACCCGGCGCGCCCTCGCACAGCGGCAGCGGGAAGGTCGGCTCCTCCGGCTCGGTCGGGATCCGCGGGTACGGCAGCTGCTCGTCCTCGGGCAGGTCCTCGTTCCTACGGTCGACCTCGTTCCACGCGGC
>JBFGFG010000004.1:0-22798 GCA_041579655.1 Nitriliruptoraceae bacterium | reverse complement strand
TGGCGAGTGGTTCCGGTGGGGCGGGGGACGCGCGGACGTGGGGGGTGGGTTTCGGGGGGACGTACCTTCGCGGTGTGACACAGCTCGAGTCGTTCGATCCTCCCAGGATGAACCCGGAGCCGGTTCGCGGGCCGCGGCCCGTGACGGTTGGGGGCTTGGTCTCGCGTGCCGTGCGGGACATGTGGCGTCGGTTGCGGACGATGCGTACGGCGCTGTGGCTGCTCGGGGTCGTGGGGCTCGAGAGCATCCTGGCGACGGTGGTGCCGCAGCGGATGAACGTGCCGTCGACCGTGGCCTCGTGGGAGGCCGGGACGGCGGGGCCCGGGGTGGCTGTCTCGCAGGTGCTGGAGTTCATCGGCGCGTACCGGGTCTACACCTCGCCGCTGTTCGTGGCGACGCTGCTGCTGCTGTTCACCTCGCTGACGGCGTGCCTGCTGCCGCGGTTCCGCGCGTGGTGGCGCATCAGCCGCCACAGCGTGCCGCCGCTGTCGCGGCACCTCGGCGACCAGGAGCACGTGGCGCGCTTCGCCTCGCCGCTCGGCGTGGAGGAGGCCCGGGCGACCGCCCGCGGGGTGCTGACGGACCACCGCTACCGCGTGCGTGACGGCGCGCTCGCGCCCGACGGCTCGACGCAGGTCGCGGCCGAGAAGGGGCTGATCGTCCGCGAGGGCGGCAGCCTGATGTTCCACGTCTCGTTCTACGTGCTGCTGGTGTCGATCATCCTCGGCCAGCTGACCACGTTCGAGGGCTTCGCGAGCGTCGTCGAGGGCCAGGCGTTCACCGACACCTCCATCGGCTACGGCGTGTACGAGCCCGGCCGCTGGTTCGGTCCCGAGGACCACGCAGGCTTCACGATCCGGATGGACGACTTCACCGTCGACTGGGTGCGCGACCCGCTGGCGCCCGGCGCCGGCACGCCGACGCTGTTCGAGTCCGACGTGACGCTGACGCTGCCGGACGGCACCCAGACCGCCGAGCGCATCGAGAACAACCACCCGCTGGTGGTGGATGGCTTCAAGATCCACCTGCTCGGGTGGGGCTACGCGCCGCTGGTGCGCATCCGCGACGGCTCGACCGTGGTGTACGAGGACTTCGTCACCACCGTGTTCGACGAGACCGAGACCGCGTTCACCGGCGTCGTGAAGGCGCCAGGGGCCGACCCGGACCTCGGGGTGGAGGTGTTCCTGGTCCCGTACGCGCCCGAGGGCGAGGACGGCGGGCCGGTGTTCACCGGCGCCCCGTGGGCCGACGCGCCGGTGCTCGCGTACCAGTCGTGGACCGGGGACCTGCGGCTGTCGGCCACGCAGAGCGTGAGCGACCTCGACACCGAGGGCATGACCGAGGGCAGCTTCGGGTTCCTGCGTCCGGGCCAGATCTTCCCGCTCGGCGGGACGATGACGATGGAGTTCGTCGAGCTGCGCCAGTGGACCAACCTGCAGGTGTCGCGACGCCCGCAGGTGCCGTGGCTGCTGCTCGGGTCGACGCTGCTGCTGCTGGGCCTGCTGCCCGCGCTGTACGCCTACCGCCGACGTGTCTGGGTGGGCGTCGCGCCCGACGAGGACGGCCGTACCCTCGTGACCGTCGCAGGTCGCGCGTTCCAGCGCCCGCAGGCGTTCGAGGACGAGTTCCTCGAGCTGGACCAAGCGCTTCGCGCCGCCCTCGACGGCCCACCTGCAGACCTCCCCTCGCAGACCGCGCAAGGAGCCAGACGATGACCACGGCCGAGCTGAGCAAGCTGCTGTTCTCGCCCGTCACGCTGCTGCTCTACACCAGCGCGATGCTGATGTACCTGTACGCGATGGCGTTCTCGACGGTCGCCGTCGACGGCGACGCACGCGCGTCGAAGGGCCGTCGCGCCCGTTTCGTGGCGACCTCGCTGACGTGGCTCGGTGTGCTGGCCCACGTGGCGCACATCGTGGTGCGGGCCATCGCGTCGGACCGACTGCCGCTGGGCAACATGTTCGAGTTCTCGTCGATCATCGCGCTGACCGTGGTCATCGGTGGGCTGGTGGTGATCCAGGGCCGCATGAAGCGGCCGGAGCTGATGGGCTTCGTGCTGATCGGCGCGCTGCTGACGCTCGGCATCTCGCTGCTGCTGTACGCCAACCCCGCGCCGCTGCAGCCGATCCTCGACACCTGGTGGCGCGCGATCCACGTGACCACCATCGCGCTGTCGGCCGGCATCTTCTCGCTGGCCGCGGTGTTCAACGCGCTGCACCTGCTGCGCGACACCGCCGAGACCCGCGTGGCCGCGCTGGCCGGTGACGGCTTCGGGCCGGGCACCGTCGGCGCCGCCCAGGCGCCGCCGAGCGAGCCGGACGAGGACACCGACGCCACCGTCGCCTCGATGGACACCCGTGTCGAGCCGGACGTGCTGGACCTCGCCGACGACCCCGAGTCACACGAGGCCGCGTACCGCACCGCGCTGCGCGACGTGCTGGCCGAGCGCTGGTTCGGGATCCGCTACCCGTGGCGCATCGCGCTCGGCTCGGCGTTCGTCGGGCTGCTGTTCTCGCTGATCTGGTGGGACGCCGGCGTGAGCGCGAGCATCGTCGTGACGATGTTCGTGCTCGCCGGTGTCGGCTGGGCGGCCGTGCCGTTCCTGCCGGGCGCCTCGACGCTCGACTCGCTGACGTACCGCACGATCGCGTTCGCGTTCCCGATCTGGACCTTCGCGGTGATCACCGGCGCGATGTGGGCCGAGCAGTCGTGGGGCCGCTTCTGGGGCTGGGACCCCAAGGAGACCTCCGCGTTCCTCACCTGGGTCGCGTACGCCGGCTACCTGCACGCCCGCGCCACGCGCGGGATGAACGGGCGCAAGGCGTCGTGGCTCGGGTTGATCTCGTACGGCGTGCTGCTGTTCACCTACTACGCGGTGAACCTGCTGATCTCCGGCCTGCACTCCTACGGCGGCATCAGCCAGACCGTCGGCGCCTGAGCCCATGGTCGAGCCCGAGCGCTGGACCGCCTTCACCACCGACCCGACCGGCGGCAACCCCGCCGGCGTGGTGGTCACCGACGAGCGCCCGGACCCCGACACGATGCAGCGCATCGCGGCCGAGGTGGGCTTCTCCGAGACGGCGTTCCTCGTGCCGGACGGGCCCGGTCGCTGGTGGACGCGGTACTTCGCGCCTGCGATGGAGGTGCCGTTCTGCGGACACGCCACGATCGCGTCGGCCGTGGCGCTCGGCTCGCGCGACGAGACGCTGCGCGACCTCGTGTTCGACACGGCCGTCGGTGAGGTCGCGGTCAGCCTCGGGCGCGACGGTGACGGCGTGGTCGCCACGCTGACCTCGCCGGCTGCGTCCGTGAGGCCGCTGGCCGCCGAGTCGCTGCACGCGCTGCTGGCCACGTTCGGCTGGGCCGCCGACGACCTCGACCCGGCGCTGCCGCCGGCCGTGGGTCACTCCGGCGGGGACCACCCGGTGCTGGCCCTGCGGGACCGCTCGACGCTCGCGGCGATGCGCTACCCCTTCGAGCAGCTGCGCGAGCTGATGCACGCCGAGGGCTGGCTCACGGTGCAGCTCGTGCACCGCGAGGACGAGCGGACCTTCCACGCCCGCGACCCGTTCCCGGTCGGTGGTGTGGTCGAGGACCCGGCCACGGGGTCAGCCGCTGCGGCGCTCGGCGCCTACCTGCGCGAGGTCGGGTCGCTGCCTGAGGACGGCCGGTTCACGGTGCACCAGGGCGTGGAGATGGGTCGCCCGTCGCGACTCGACGTCGACGCCAGCGGTACCGGCGGCGTCCGCGTCACCGGCGCCGCCGTCCGCCTGCCCTGACGCTGCCGCTGCCGCTGACGCCAGCCTGCGGCGGTGCGGTCATCCACCCGGACATGCGACGACCCTCGCCGGGGCGGGCGAGGGTCGTCTGCGGCGTCGCGCGGGGGCGCGTGCCGTTGGTTTGTCAGGCGGTGAGGGTCACCACGGCGATCGGGTCGGTCGTCGGCTGCGGGCTGCCGCCGATCGGCTCGACGCTGATGCCGATGGCCACCACACCCTCCATGTCGCCGCGCATCATCTGCTCGCCGCGACCGTCAGGGCCGATCTCGAGGAAGCCGGCGGGCAGCGCCTCGCCGTCCACCGTGATCAGCCACAGCTGGTAGGCGTGGCCGTTCGGTGCCGCAGCGAGGTTGCTGGCGAGGATGGCGCCGGCACCCGAGCTGGGCGAGGCGACGATGTTGATGCGTCCGCCGTCTGCGACCGCCATCGGGGTGACGGCGTCCTCAGCGGTGAGGATCTGGGCGATGCCCGCGAGGTCCTCGAGCTCGCTGACCTGCGAGCGCAGGCCGGCGGTGACGACCGAGAGGCCGACCACGGCGACGGCGAGCACAGCGGCTGCGACCGAGGCGAGGCGAGGAGCCATGCGTCGCACGACGGCCCGGGAGGGGCCGACCTGACGGACGCTGTCGATCTCCTCGAGCACGGCGGCACGCATCGCGGCAGGGACCGGGATCTCGTCCACCTGCCCGAGCAGGGCAGTCGTCTCGAGGAACTCAGCCACCTCCAGCACGCAGTCAGCGCACTGGTCCAGGTGGTGCTCGAAGCGCACGCGCTCGAGGTCGTCGAGGGCGTCGAGCGCGTAGGGCCCGGCCAGCGAGTGGATGTTGTCGACGGGTGTCATGGCGATACCCCCATTGCATCACGCAGACGGATGAGTCCGTCGCGCATGCGGGTCTTCACGGTGCCGAGTGGTGTGTCGAGCAGCTCGGCTACCTCGCGGTAGGTGTGTCCCCCGTAGTACGCGAGTTCGACAACCTCGCGCTGCAGATCGGTCAGTGCGTCCAGGGCGACGCGAACACGGGCGTGCTCGTCGTTGAGCTCCACGGCCTCGGACACCTCGTCGAACGCGCGGACGCGATCGCGGTGGCCGACGCGCTCATCTCTGTTCCGGGACGCCTGCGTCGAACGCACGCAGTCCACGGCCCGTCGATGGGCGATCGTCATGATCCATGTCATGGCGCTGCCTCGATCCGGGTCGAAACGCTTCGCGTTCCGCCAGATCTCGGTGAGCACCTCCTGGGTGACCTCGTCGGATCGTGAGGGGTCACGTACGACGCGTCGGACGACACCGTTCACCTTGCCGGCGACGTGGTCGAACAACGCTTCGAAAGCGGCCTGGTCACCCTTGGCGACACGCACCAGCAGCTCGTCAGGTGACCGATGGTCACCGACGTCTGGTACGGGTCGTAGCCGTGGGTGGTTCACGAGAGCCTCGGAGGGGTACGGGGGTCCAGCTCCGCAGCCGGACCACACTGTGTTCGCCGCGGCTGACACGACGGATGGGTCGGCGTCCACGAGAACTTGATGATGTTTGATACGCGAGATCACGGAGCGTCGAGGGCATGGGTGACGCTCCGTCGGGTCACCTTGCCCAGTTCGTCCCTCGGTAAAACCTCGAGCAGCACGAGTCGGGTCGGCCGGTGGTTCGCGGGCAGCGTCGCGCCCAGCCCAGCGCGGATCGACTCGAGCGTGGGCGGGGTCCCGACCGGCACCACCACGGCCGTCACCGCGGTGCCCCAGCGCGCGTCGGGCAGGCCCACCACGGCGCACTCGCCGACGCCCGGCAACGCGGCCAGAGCGGCCCGTACGGGGGCCAACGGCACGTTCTCGCCCCCGCTGACCACCACGTCGTCGGCCCGACCGAGCACCTGCACCCGCCCGTCCTCGTCGATGCGCGCGAGGTCGCCCGTGGTGAGCCAGCCGTCACGGTCGACGACGGGCGCGATCCTGCCACCCGCCTGGCGCACACCGTCGGCGAGCACCGGCCCGCGCAGCAGCAGACGTCCGTCGGCGGCCAGCGCGGCCTCGACGCCGTCCAGCGGCACGCCGTCGTACACGCAGCCGCCGCAGGTCTCGGTGCTGCCGTAGCTGGTCACCACCCGCGCGCCCGTCGCGCGGGCCCGGGCGAGCAGGTCGGCCGGCGCCGCCGCACCGCCGAGCAGCACCCCTGCGTGGCGAGCGAGGTCCACGCCGGCGTCGAGCAGCCGCGACAGCTGCGCCGGCACCAGCGAGACCCACGACGGCTCGGCGTCGCCCAGCAGCTGCGGCGTGTCGCGTGGGTGCAGCGACGGCTCGCGCCCGGCAGCCCGGCTGCGCAGCACCACGCTGACACCGGCCACGTGGTGCAGCGGCAGCACGCCCAGCCACGGCACGCCGTCCGCGGCACCCAGCCGGTCACGACTGGCGCGGACCGACGCGTCCAACGCGGCGTGCGAGAGCACCACGCCCTTCGGCGTGCCGGTCGAGCCCGAGGTGGTCACCACAAGCGCCGTGCCAGGGGGCACCGGTGGTGCGTCCGGTAGCTCGCGTGACCCCTGAGCGGTCTGCAGCACCGCTGGGCGCAGCGACGCGAGCAGCTCCTCGGTCAGCGACTTCGGCAGCGACGGGTCCAGCGGCAGCGCTGCGTCGCCGGCGGCCCACGTGGCGTCCAGCGCCGCGAGCAGGCCGTCGGCCAGCGACAGCTGCAGCGCGACCAGCCGTGCCACGTCCACCTCCGGTGCAGCGGAGGCCGCCCTCCGGGTGCTGCGCCGTGGACGATAGGGCGCAGCACCCGTGCCGCGTACCGTGCGCGCCATCCGATCGAGCCACCAGGAGGACCGGATGCACGTGCTGGTCGAGGGCGCACGCCCCCGCACGCTGCCGGCGGCCGTGGCACCGGTGCTGGTGGGCACCGCGCTGGCGCTCGAGCCGGACGCGCTGCGCGCCGTGCTGGCCCTGGTGGTCGCGCTGAGCCTGCAGGTCGCGGTGAACTACGCCAACGACTACTTCGACGGCGTCGGTGGCATCGACACGGCCGAGCGCACCGGACCCCGGCGGATGGTCGCCAGCGGCCTCGTCGAGCCGACGGCGATGAAGCGCGCCATCGCCGGCGCGCTGCTGGTTGCGTGCGTGGCCGGTCTGGCGCTGGCGGCGCTGTCGGCCTGGGAGCTGCTGCTGGTCGGTGCCGCCGCGCTTCTCGCGGCGCTGGGCTACTCGGGTGGCTCGCGGCCGTACGCCTCGATGGGGCTCGGCGAGCTGTTCGTGTTCGTGTTCTTCGGGCTGGTCGCCACCGCCGGCACCACCTACGTCCAGGACGGTGCGCTGACGCTCGCGCCCGTGATCGCCGGCGTGGCCATGGGCGCCCTGGCCACCGCGCTGCTGGTGGTGAACAACCTGCGTGACATCCCCACCGACAGCGCGACCGGCAAGCGGACGCTGGCGGTGCGGCTCGGTGAGGCACGCACGCGGAGCCTGTACGTGCTGCTCGTGGTGGCGGCGTACGTGGCGCTGGTCGCGCTCGTGCTCGTCGTCGGCGCGCCGTGGGGGCTGCTGGCCGTGGTGTCGGTGCCGCTGCTGCTCGGTGGTGTCCAGCTGGTGCGGCAGGTCCCCGTCGGGCCGCGGCTGGTGCCCGCGCTTGAGCGCACGGCGCGTGGACAGCTGGTGTTCGGCGTGCTGCTCGCGGTCGGGCTCGTGGTGGACAGGGCGATCTCGTGAGCGCCGGCGTCGACACGCTGCGGCCGTTCCGGGTCGGTCTGAACCTGCGCTTCCGCCGCGTCGAGGAGCGCAGCGGCGTGCTGCTGCACGGCCCCGCCGGCTGGGGCGAGTTCTCGCCGTTCCCCGAGTACGGCGCGGCGTACGCGTCACGCTGGCTCGCGGCCGCCAGGGAGGCAGCCACCGTCGCGTGGCCCGAGCCGGTGCGCGACGAGGTGCAGGTCAACGCGATCGTCCCGGCCGTGGGCCCTGCCGAGGCGGCCGCGTTGGTGCGCGCCGCGGGCTGCCGCACCGTGAAGGTGAAGGTGGCCGAGACCGGGCAGTCGCTGGCGGACGACGTCGAGCGCGTGGCCGCGGTCCGTGACACGCTCGGCCCTGGCGGGCTGATCCGCGTGGACGCCAACGGCGGCTGGGACGTGGCGTCCGCGGGGCTGGCGCTCGCCAGGCTGCGCAGCTTCGGCCTCGAGTACGTCGAGCAGCCGTGCGTGACGCTGGACGAGATGCGTGACCTGCGCGGGCGCACCGACGTGCTCATCGCGGCCGACGAGTCGATCCGCACCGCCGAGGACCCGGCCCGCGTGGTCGCCACCGGCGCTGCCGACGTGCTGGTGCTGAAGGTGCAGCCGCTGGGTGGCGTGTGGCGTGCGCTGGAGGTCGCCGAGGCCGGCGGGCTGCCGGTGGTGGTGTCCTCGGCGCTGGAGACCTCGATCGGGCTCGCCGCCGGCCTCGCGTTCGCCGCGGCGCTGCCCGAGCTGCCGTACGCGTGTGGCCTCGGGACCCAGACGCTGCTGCGCCAGGACGTCACCACCGACCCGCTCGTGCCGGTCGACGGTGCGCTGCGCGTGCGGCGACCACAGCCCGACGGCGCCCTGCTCGAGGCCGTCGCGCCCGACCCGGAGCAGACCGCCGAGCTGTTCGCGCGGCTCGCCGCCGCGGACGCCGCCGAGGGGACGTACGTGTGACCACGCCGCTGCGCCGGGGCGCCGAGCCCACCGCACCCAACCCGAGCACCGCGCAGGCGCGCGTGCTGCTCGACGAGCTGGTGCGCTGCGGGCTGCGCCACGTGGTGCTGTGCCCGGGGTCACGCTCGACGGCGCTGGCGGTCGCTGCCCACGAGCACCCCGGGCTGCTGCTGCACGTCGCGCTCGACGAGCGCGGCGCCGGCTACCTCGCGGTCGGGATCGGACGTGCGACCGGCGTGCCGGCGGCGGTGGTGGTCACCTCCGGGACGGCCGTGGTGAACCTGCACCCGGCCGTGGTCGAGGCGGACCACGACCGCGTCCCGCTGCTGCTGCTGACGGCCGACCGTCCGCCCGAGATGCACGGCGTCGGCGCGAACCAGACCATCGAGCAGCACGGCGTGTTCGCCGGCAGCCCGCGCTGGTCGGTGGACCTCGGCGTCGCCGGCGACGGGCCGCAGGAGGTCGCCCGCTGGCGCTGGACCGCGTGCCGCGCGTTCGGCACGGCCGTGGGTCGCCCGGTCGAGGTGCCAGCCGTGGTGAGCCTCGACGCGTGGCAGGCGCCGGGCCCCGTCCACGTCGACGTGCCGTTCCGCGAGCCCACCGTCCCGGTCGCCGACGACGGTCGCAGCGAGGCCCTGCCGTTCACGCACCCGCTCGACGGCCGGCCCGACGACGCGCCGTGGGCCGTCAGCGAGGTCGAGCCGCACGTCCCCGCCGGTCACGTGCTGCGCGGGCTCGCCGAGCGGTTGTCGCAGGTCGCGCACGGGTTGGTGGTGATCGGCGGTGCGATCCCCACCGGCGTGGGGCCGCTGCTCGCGCTCGCCGAGGAGCTCGGCTGGCCCGTCATCGCCGAGCCGCACGCTCCGCTCGACGGCGACGTCGAGGACGGGCTGCTGGCCCACGGCAGCCTGCTGCTGGCCACGGACTCGTTCGCCTCGGCGCACCGGCCGCAGCTGGTGCTGCGCGTCGGCCGGCCGACCGTGGCGCGTGAGACCGCAGCCCTGCTGGCTGCAGTGCCGGAGCTTGTGGTGATCGACGCGCACGGCGGCTGGGTCGACCGCGACGACGAGCGTGTGACGCTGGTGCGCGGGGCCGTCGGCCCGACGCTGACGGCGCTACGTGCCGTGCAGCAGGCCGGCCCCGGTCACGAGCCGGACACGACGTGGCGCAGCGCGTGGCGCGACGCCGACGCGCGCGCCGCCGCGACCCTCGACGCGCAGCTCGGGGCGGACCTCGGCGTGCACGACGTCAGCGAGCCCGCCGTGGCGCGCGCGCTCGCGGCCGCGCTGCCGGAGGGTGCAGCGCTCGTGGTCGGCTCCTCGATGCCGATCCGCGACCTCGACCTGGTCGCCACGCCGCGGGCAGGCGTGACGGTGCTGGCCAACCGCGGGGCGAGCGGCATCGACGGGGTGGTCTCGACGGCGCTCGGTGTCGCGGTCGCGGGCTCGCAGGCCACCGTCGCGCTGGTCGGCGACCTCACGCTGCTGCACGACAGCACGGCCTGGCTGCTGCGCGAGGACCCGACCGGACCGCCGGCGGACCTCGTGGTGGTGGTGCTCGACAACAACGGCGGCGGGATCTTCTCGTTCCTGCCGCAGCGCACCCACGTGGACGCGTTCGAGCGGCTGTTCGGCACGCCGCACGGTGTGGAGCTGCGTCACCTCGCAGCGCTCCACGACCTCGGCTACGCGACGCCCGCCACGACCGGCGAGGTGGTGGACGCGGTGATCGACGCGCTGGCCGCCGGCGGCCGACACCTCGTGCACGTGCGCACGGACCGCGACGAGAACCTCGCGCTGCACCGGTCGCTGCGAGCCGCCGTCGCCGAGGCGCTGGCCTGAGCCACGTGGCGCGTGCGAGGTGTCAGCCAGCGAAGGCGCTGCGCATCGCGCGCAGCTTGACCCGGGTCTCCTCGAGCTCGGCCTCCGGCAGCGAGGCATCCACGATGCCGGCGCCCGCGAACAGCCGAGCGCGTGCGCCGGTGACCTCGGCGCAACGCAGCGCGATGGCCCACTCGCCGTCGCCGCGTGCGTCCACCCAGCCGACCGGTCCGGCGTAGCGCCCGCGGTCGAGCCCCTCGAGCTCGTCGATCAGCGCCAGCGCGGCGCCCCGCGGCACCCCGCCCACCGCTGGGGTCGGGTGCAGCCACGCGGCGAGGTCCAGCGCGCTCGCGTCGTCGTCGTCGCGCAGCTCGCCCACGAAGCGGGTGGCGAGGTGCTGCACGTTGTCCAGCTGCAGCAGGTGGGGCTCGGCACCGTGGCTGACCGCGGCGAGCCGCTGCTCGAGCTGGCCGGCGACCTCGTCCACCAGCAGCGCGTGCTCGTGGCGGTCCTTGGTCGACGCCAGCAGCGCCGCGCCGAGCGCAGCGTCCGCCACCGGGTCGGCGTCGCGCGCGGCGGTGCCGGCCAGCGACGTCGAGGTGAGGTGGCGCCCGAGCAGCTCGACGAACACCTCAGGCGAGGCGCCCACCAGCCCGTCGACCAGGAACGTCGCGCAGCCGGGGAACCGGTCGTGCAGCCGGCGCGCGAGCACGCGCGGGTCGAACGCGGCCTCGGCCCACACCGCGACGTCGCGGGCCAGCACCACCTTCTCGACCTCACCGAGCTCGATGCGCTCGACCGCGGCGGCCACGGCCTCCAGCCAGCGCACGTCCGGGATCGAGGCGCCGGCGTGGCGGGGGCGGTCGGCCTCGGGTGCGTGCTCGGGGTGCAGCACCGGCGGCAGCGGGTCGCCGACGAACGCCGCCGCGACCTGTTCGGCCGTGCCGATGCGCGTGACCCAGCTCAGCGAGCCGCGTCGGCCGACCACGACCTGCGGGACGATCAGCACGCTGCCGACGCTGCGCTCGGCGAAGGTGAAGCTGCCCAGCGCGACCGGACCGCTGCCCGGGGCCTCGAGCTCGTCGTCGACATCGAGCCGCGACACGAACGCCGCGTACGCGTCGCGGGCGCGCTCGAAGCGGTGCTGGCCCGGACCCGCGTCCACCCGCAGCGCCTCGCCGGCGCCGACCAGCCCGTCGCCGCCCAGCACCCAGGCCACCCCACCGCGCGCGGGCAGCCGGTCCAGCAGCGGGCCGGGGTCGGGGACGCGGCGCGTCACGCAGACGAGCTGGTCGCTCACCCGGAGACCTCCGGGGCGTTGCTCGTGTCGCCGCCGTCGGTGGTGTCGGACGAGCTGGCGCCGTCGGCACCGACGCGGGACCGCGCAGCCGCGAGCACCAGCTGGCCGAAGCGCCGGCCGACGAGGCGCTCGGCCTCGGGCAGCATCGTCTCGAACGCGTCCACCAGCGTGTCGGCCGCCTCGGCCGGGTCGTCGCTGGTGCCCCGGACGGGGTCGCGCACGAAGCCCAGGAACAGCTCCACGGCGTCCACCGCGATCGTCTGCAGCGCGGCGTCGGCCTCGCGTGCCAGCCCGAGCAGCTCGTCGAGCGGCAGGCCGCCCTCCAGCAGCGCCATGCCCGAGCGCACCGGCCCGAGGTCGCGCTCGCTGTACAGCTCGCCGCCGCGCGGCAGCAGCAGGCCCTCGCGTGCCAGCGCCTCCAGCAGCGGCAGCGACAGATCGCTGCGCTCGGCGAGCTCGGCGAGGGTCAGCAGCTCGCCCGCGTCGCGCACGAGCGCAGCCGCGAGCGCCGCGTCGGCGGCGTCCAGCTCGGGCTCGTCGGCCGTGCCGAGGTCACGGGAGGCGCCCGTCGGCGCGGCGTCGCTCACGCTGCTGCTCCTGGGGTGGTCGGGTGCCGGAGGCTACGGCCCACCGTGGCCCGGGAGCACACCGGCGGCCGCCGCCCACGGCCGCGGTCAGCGCTTGCGACGCCGCTTGCGGCCGCCTGAGGAGAAGTTCTGCAGGTCCATCGTCGCCAGCGACGGTGGTGGGGGCGGTGGCGGCGCGTCCTCGCCGGTCTCCTGGTCCACCTCGGCAGCCTCCGGGTCGGCAGCCGCCGGGTCAGCAGCCGCCGGGGAGGGCGGCGGCGGGGCGGCGATCGGCGGTCCGCTCGGCGGTGGCGCGTCGATCGCCCCGGTGCTCGGTGCTGGGGACGCGGCTGGGGCCGGGGTGCTCAGGTCGAGGTCGTCGTCGAACCAGTCGTCGACCCCGAGCTCGTCCACCTGCGTCACCTCGGTGTGCTGCTGCGTGACGCGATGCGGCGGTGCCTCGTCGGGTGCCGGCACCGGCTGCTCGTCGAACGCATCATCGTCGGTGGCGTCGTCGCTGCCGAGCTCGCCGAACGGGGACTCCTGCAGCTCGTGCACGGCTGCGGCGGCCGCTGCGGCTGCGCTCAGCGCGTCCTCGAGCTCCATCCCGGTCGAGAGCGTGACGACCTGCGGCTCGGGGTCGTCCTCGGGGGTCGCCGCGCGCACGGGCAGCGGCATCTCGGGCCACTGCTCCGCCGGGTCGATGTCCGCGTCGTGCCAACCGGTGTCACGGCCCGGTGTCGCGGTCTCGGCCATCGGCAGCGAGGGGTCGGCCTCGGTCTCGACCGAGAACACCCACACGTCCTCGTCGTCCTGCTCGGCCGCGACAGCCGCGGCGATGGGGATGGCGCGATCCGCCATCGAGCCGCCGGCGTCCTCGTCGGGGCCCACGTCGACGTCCTCGTCCGCGTCGAGCAGGTCCGGCGAGATGTCCTCGTCGAGCACCGGCTGGTCCTGGACGGGCTCGACCAGCTCGTCGAGCACCTCCGGCGCCAGCTCGTCCTCGAGCGTCGCGGAGGTGTCGCTGTCACCCCACACGTCACCGAGGTCGACCTCGGTCGAGCCGCGTGCCTCGTGGCTGACCTGGGCCTCGGGGGTCTCGTCGACGTCGAGTGTCTCGGGCGAGCCGAGCGAGAACGTGAACACCTCGTCGTCCTCGTCGTCCCCGTCGGGAGCGTGGCCGACCGCGGCGGGCTCGACCGGCACGGTGCCGGGCTGGGGTGGGCTGCCCTCGCGGGACTCCAGGGCGGCGGTCACCGCAGCCGCGGCCTCCTCGGCGGCGATCGGAGGCGTCGACTGCGCGACCTCGCCCCAGATGCTGTCCACGTCGGCCCCGCTGTCGTCGGCGCCCCAGGCGTCGTCGGACCCCGAGCCCGACGTGCCACCCGAGGACCACAGGTCATCGATGTCGTCCCCCGCGCCCGCGCCCGCGCTCCACACGTCCGCGCTGGCGTCGGCGTCGTCCCCGCTGGCTGCGGACGCGCTCGCGTCGCCGCCGTCCGTGTCGTCGTCCGGGTCCCCGAAGGTCCAGACGTCCGGCTCGTCGTCCACCACGTGTCACCCCGTCGTCGTCCGCGCGCGGTCGTCTGGCCGTGCGCGTCACCGTTAGCCTGCCGGACGCGGCGCGCCCGTGCCGCGTTGAACGAGGACGATCCCTCATGTCCGAGCAGACCGCGCTCCCCGCAGCGGGGCAGGACGGCAAGGATGCCGACCTGGTCCAGGCGATGTTCGACCGTGTCGCGCGACGCTACGACCTCGCCAACGCGGTGCTTTCGCTCGGTCAGGACCGTCACTGGCGGCGTGTGACCGCGCAGGCGGCCGAGCCCGCGGGCGCCGTCGTCCTCGACGTCGCGTCAGGTCCGGGTGAGGTGTCGATGGAGCTGCTGCGTCAGGGCGCGGCCCGGGTGATCGCGGCCGACCTCTCGTTCGGGATGCTCGCCGAGGGCGTCCGGCGCACACCTGACGCCGCCAGGCTGGGGCTGTCCTTCGTGCACGCGGACGCCACGAGGCTCCCGATCGCCGACGACACCGTCGACGCGATCACGATCTCGTTCGGTCTGCGCAACGTGGTCGAGCCGCAGCGGGCGCTGGCCGAGTTCGCCCGCGTGGCGAGGCCGGGGGCGCGCCTCGTCATCGCCGAGTTCGCCGCGCCGACCTGGGGCCCGTTCCGGGCGCTGTACCTCGAGTACCTGATGAAGGCGCTGCCGCGGGTGGCCAAGGTCGTCAGCAGCGACCCGCGCGCCTACGTCTACCTCGCCGAGTCCATCCGGGAGTGGCCCGACCGGGCCGCGATCGCCGGCTGGATGCAGGACGCCGGGTGGCAGGACGTGCAGGTGAAGAACCTCGCGGGCGGCATCGTCGCGGTGCACCGTGGACGGCTGCCCGGGTGAGGCGCCACCGGCTGGCGGCGGCCGTCGCCCTCGCGGCGACGGTGCTGGCCGGCTGCGGCCCGAGCCAGGACGAGCTCGTCGAGCGCGCGGTGCAGGACGCCGCCGCAGCGCTGGCCGCCGAGCCGTTCGCGTTCGAGCTCGGGCTCGAGGCGGCGCAGGACGGGCTGGACGCGCTCGGTGACGCACTCGGCGCGATCGGGCCGATCCTCGCGTCCGGTGCGGTGTCGGGCGTGGCGGACGGCCCGCGGCTCTCGCTGACGCTGTCCCTGCTGGGGCTGGACGTGCTCGAGGTGCGCTCGCTGGGCGAGGAGGAGCTGTTCGTGCGGCTCGACCTCGGTCGCTTCGCGGCGCTGACGGCAGGGGCCGGCGGCTTCGATGCGGCCGCGGCCGACAGCATCGCCGCCCAGCTGCGCGCCGCCGGCGTCGAGGACGCGGTGAGCGACGCGATCGTCGCCTCCGTGGAGGGTGGCTGGATCGCCGTGGTGGGGGAGCGCCCCACCACCGAGGCCGACGGCAGCGCCGCGCTCGGACGGGCGCTGGCCGGCGTGCTGCGCGCGGCGCAGGTCACCCGCAGCTTCGGCGAGCTGGACGAGGACGTGCCGGCCGAGGCGTTGCTGGACGTCTCCCTCGCGCCCCGTGCTGCGCTGGACGCCGTGCTCGGTGCGCTGGTCGGGCTGGACTCGCTGACCGCGGTAGATGACGGCGAGCGCCTGCCCGGCTCCGTGCTGCTCGCCGACGGGCGGCTGCGCACGGTCACGATCGACCTCGCGCAGCCGGTCGGCGAGCTCATCGAGCAGGACGTCGCCGCCGGGGCGTACGTGCTGCGGCTGGACGTGGTGGCGCCGGACCGTGTCGTGAGCGTCGAGGCTCCCGAGGTCGTCAGCCGGCTCACCATCGCGCAGCTCGAGCGGGCCGTCGCCCTGCTCGCAGGGGCGGGGGCGCCATGACCCGCCGCTGCTACCCTCGTGAAACCTTTCACAAGCGCACCGTGAGGACCCCATGAGCGCTCGGCCGACCGTCACGACCGTCGACGTGGTCGTCGTGGGCGCCGGCCCCGGTGGCTCCACGGCCGCCGCGTGGCTCGCCCGCGCCGGCAAGGACGTGCTGGTGCTCGAGAAGGAGTCGTTCCCGCGCGACAAGGTGTGCGGCGACGGCCTCACCCCCCGCGTCGTGCGCGAGCTGCTCGACCTCGGCCTGACCGACGAGGCCCACGGCGTGGCGCCCGGCTGGGCGACCCAGCAGGGGCTGCGCATCCACGGCGGCAACACCGTGATGGAGCTGCCCTGGCCGGAGCTCGACGACTGGCCGTCCTGGGGCGCCACCTGCACGCGCATGGTGTTCGACCGGACCATCGCGCAGGAGGCCGTGCGCAGCGGCGCCGTGCTGTGGGAGGGCGTCACCGCGACCGAGGTGATCTGGCGCGACAGCGCAGAGGACCGCGTCGCCGGGGTGCGCTGGGTCGACAAGGCCACCGGCGAGGAGGGCATCGTCCGCGCGGCGGTGACCATCGCGGCCGACGGCGCCAGCGGCAAGCTCGCCCGCCAGATCGGCCTGCACCGCCGCAAGGACCGCCCCATGGCGGTCGCGGCGCGCGGCTACTGGGAGTCGCCCAAGAGCGACGACCCGTGGATCAGCAGCTACCTCAACCTCACCAACAGCCAGGGCGACCTGCTGTCGGGCTACGGCTGGATCTTCCCGCTCGACGACGGGCTGGTGAACGTCGGGCTCGGGCTGCTGAACACCTCCAAGGAGTTCCAGTCCACGAACTACCGCAAGATGCTCGAGGAGTGGGCGACGGGCCTCGCGCCCGAGTGGGGCACCACCCCCGACGCCCAGCGCGGCCGGCTGATGACCAGCCCGATCCCGATGGGCTTCAACCGCACCCCCGTGCACCACAAGGGGATGCTGCTGGTCGGCGACTCCGGCGGCTTCGTCAACCCGTTCAACGGCGAGGGCATCAGCTACGCGATGGAGGCCGGGCAGCTCGCCGCCGAGGTCATCGACCGCGCCATGGCGGCGCGCGACACCTCGATCCTCGACATGTACGACCGCGAGCTGCGCGAGCGCCGCTGGGGCGGTTACTACACGCTCGGCAAGCTGTTCAGCCACATCGTGGGCAGCCCCCAGATCATGAAGATCTGCACTGAGTACGGCATGCCGATCAGGCCGCTGATGGAGCTGGTGCTCAAGCTCATGGCGCACCTGACGGACGAGAAGCCGTCCGACGCCAAGGACCTCATCGTCAACACCCTGATCCGCATCGCCCCCGCCGCCTGACCAGCCGCCCGGAACGTCGCGGATGTGTCGCATCCGTCACATCTCCGCGGCGAGCGCCCTGAACGACGTGGATGTGTCGCCCACGACACATCCGTGCGCGGTGGAGTGCGGCTGGCGGCTGTCGCCGCGCTCGCCGCTCTCTGCCTCGGCACGTCCCACGAACAGGTCGTGAACGCGTTCACAAGCGGTCCACGGCGCCATCGGGCGGGGTTCGAGGTCGCGGCGGCGCGCCATCGGGAGGGCGAGATGCGCATGCCGGGGCTCCCTCGCTTGGCGCGGTTGGACGGGGCGACCTACCGTGCGCCCCGTCCACGCGGCCCGGTCCGCGTCTGCGGCGTGTCCGCAGCAGCCTCCCGGGCTGCCTCGGGCATCCGTCCCACGACCTCGGAGGGCTCCACGTGCTGAGCGAGTACCTGCCCATCCTGCTGATCTTCGGCATCGCCTCGGCGTTCGCGGTCGGCTCGATCGCCGTCAGCACCGTCGTCGGGCCCAGCCGCCCGAACCCGACGAAGCTCGCGGCGTACGAGTGCGGCAACGAGCCCCTCGCCCAGGTCAAGGAGACGCGCTTCAGCGTCAAGTTCTACCTCGTGGCGATGATGTTCCTCATCTTCGACGTCGAGACGGTGTTCCTCTACCCGTGGGCCACGGTGTTCCGTGACCTCGGGTGGTTCGCGATCGGTCAGATGGGCCTGTTCCTCGGCGTCCTCGGCGTGGTCTTCCTGTACGAGCTCAACAAGGGTGGTCTGGAATGGGACTAGAGGAGAAGCTTCCTTCCGGGGTCCTGCTGACGAACCTCGAGACGATCGTGAACTACTCACGATCGACCTCGCTGTGGCCAGCCACCTTCGGACTCGCGTGCTGCGCCATCGAGATGATGACGTCGGGCGCGTCCCGCTACGACCTCGGCCGCTTCGGCATGGAGGTGTTCCGCGCATCGCCGCGGCAGGCCGACCTGATGATCGTCGCCGGCCGTGTGTCCAACAAGATGGCGCCCGTGCTGCGTCGCATCTACGACCAGATGTCGGACCCCAAGTGGGTGCTGTCGATGGGCGTGTGCGCCACCTCCGGCGGCATGTTCAACAACTACGCGCTGGTGCAGGGCGTGGACAAGATCGTCCCGGTCGACATGTACGTGCCCGGCTGCCCGCCGCGCCCGGAGATGCTCATCGACGGGATCCTCAAGCTGCGCGAGAAGATCGCCGGCCAGACGTTCGAGGACCAGCGCTCCGGCATGCCGCAGTCGCTGCCGATGTTCGACGCCTCGACCACGACCGCGCCGCGCGAGGCCAGCGACCTCACGCGCCTGGAGGCCTGAGATGGCGACCCACGACGAGCTCGTCGCGCGCATCACCGACGCCTTCCCGGGCGTGGGGCACACCGTCACCTTCGACGAGCTGACCTTCCACCTCGGTCCCGACCAGATCGTGGACGTGCTGCGCTTCTGCAAGGACGACACGGTCGTCGCCGCCGAGCTGCTCACCGACGTCTCCGGCGTGCACTGGCCCGCCGGCGTGGACGTCATCGAGCGCCAGCCCTCGACCACCGGTTGGCCCGACCACGTCGTGAGCCGCGAGCAGGGCGTCATCGACGTCCTGTACGTGCTGCGCTCGCTGCGCAACGGCCACCGCATCCGCCTCGCCGTGCGCGTCACGGACGTGGACCCGGTCGTGCCCACCTCGCTGACGGTCTACCCGAACGCCGCGAACTTCCACGAGCGCGAGGTCCACGACATGTTCGGCGTCGTGTTCTCCGGCCACCCCGACCTCACGCGCATCCTGATGCCCGAGGACTGGATAGGCCACCCGCACCGCAAGGACTACCCGCTGGGCGGCGTCGACATCCCGTACAAGAACGACAAGCACATCCCGCCGCCGAACGAGCGCGACCTGCGGGTCGTGACCGACTCGCACGGCGAGGTCGTGACCGCGTCCTCCGACGCCGAGGAGGTCGTCTCGTGAGCTCCGACCTGAACACGCCGACCGACCCCACGCACGCGGGCTCGGACTGGGACAGCGACCTGTTCGTCGACGGGGCCGACTGGGAGTCGCTCCCGGACGCCGTCGAAGACGACGTCATGACCATCAACATGGGTCCCCAGCACCCGTCCACCCACGGCGTGCTGCGCCTGGTGCTGGACCTCGAGGGCGAGAAGGTGCTGAAGGTCAAGCCGATCATCGGCTACCTCCACACCGGCATCGAGAAGAACGCCGAGTTCCGCACCTGGGTGCAGGGCACGACGTTCTTCACGCGCATGGACTACCTCGCGCCGCTGCACAACGAGCTCGCCTACTGCCTCGGCGTCGAGAAGCTGCTCGGCATCGAGGCCCCCGAGCGCGCCGAGGCGATCCGTCTCATCCTCACCGAGTTCAACCGCATCGCCAGCCACCTGGTGTGGCTCGCGACCGGCGGCATGGAGGTCGGCGCCGTCAACCTGATGGTGTACGGCTTCCGCGAGCGTGAGCACATCCTGGACCTGTTCGAGTCGCAGTCCGGCCTGCGGATGAACCACGCCTACATCCGCCCCGGCGGCCTGGCGCAGGACGTCACCGACGACTTCGTCGAGCGCTGCGAGGCGCTGCTGGACTACCTGCCGACCCGCCTGCGCGAGTACGAGCAGCTGCTGTCGAAGAACCCGATCTGGAACTCGCGCCTGCGTGGCGTGGGCACCATCGACGCCGACACCTGCCTCGAGTACGGCATCACGGGCCCCGTCCTGCGCGCCGCCGGCCTCGGCCACGACCTGCGCAAGACCGACCCGTACTGCAACGTCGAGCAGTACGAGTTCGACGTGCCGGTGCACAGCGACGGCGACTCGTGGGCCCGCTACGAGGTCCGCCTCGAGGAGATGCGCCAGTCGATGCGCCTCATCCGCCAGGTGCTGGACAAGCTGCCCAGCAGCGGCCCGGTCATGGTGCAGGACAAGCAGATCGCGTGGCCCAGCCAGCAGGCGCTCGGCGCCGACGGCATCGGCAACTCGCCCGACTACATCAAGCACATCATGGGCGAGTCCATGGAAGCGCTGATCAACCACTTCAAGCTGGTCACCCAGGGCTTCACCGTCCCGGCCGGCCAGGTGTACAGCGCCGTGGAGAGCCCCCGCGGGGAGCTCGGCTACAACATCGTCTCGACCGGCACCAACCGGCCGTACCGCGTCCACGTGCGCGAGCCCAGCTTCGTCAACCTGCAGGCGAGCGACGTCATGAGCGCGGGCCACTCGGTGTCCGACGTCATCGTCGTCATCGCCTCGCTCGACCCCGTGATGGGAGGGGTGGACCGATGACCGACGTCACGACCCACCCGGGCTACGAGCCCGACGTGCACGACACCGCGGACCGCATCGTGCGCCGCTACCCGGTGGCGCGCTCCGCGCTGCTGCCGCTGCTGCACCTGGTGCAGTCTGTGGACAACCACATCACCGACGCGGGCGTGGCGTTCTGCGCCGAGAAGGTCGGCCTCACGCGCGCCGAGGTCGGCGCCGTGGCCACGTTCTACACGATGTACAAGCGCGAGCCGGTCGGCGACTGGCTGCTGAGCGTGTGCACCAACCCGGTCTGCAAGCAGGCCGGCGGCGGCGAGATCTACGAGAACTACAAGACGGCGCTCGGCGGTCACAGCGACGCCGACACCAAGGTCACCGTCGAGCACGCCGAGTGCCTCGGCATCTGCGACGGCGCCCCCGTCGTGCAGGTGAACTACGAGATGTTCGGCCCGATGACCGTCGCCGAGGGTGACCAGCTGCTGGCCTCGTGCCGCAGCGGCAACCCGCCGGTGAGCCCGTGGTCCGGCGAGAAGCCGCCGACGTTCAACGAGGTCGAGCGCGACCTGTCCGGCGCGAACGACGCGTGGGAGGCCGAGCTCCACAAGGCCGCCCTGCAGCAGATCGCGTTCGCCGACCCGCCGACCTACCGCACCGGCGAGACCGACATCCCCGTGACCCACCCCGGCGGCGACCCCGCGGGCGTGGGTGGCGCGGCGTTCCGCATGGCCTCGGCCGGCGGCACCGTCGTCGCCGAGGTGACCGACGAGCTCGAGGTGCAGGACGTCGTGGACGCGCCTGCCGCGGACGGCGAGCAGCCGGCCGAGGCCACGGGTGACGAGCCCGGCTACGGCGAGGACCCGACCCGCGACGCCAGCGACGCCGCCGGCGGCGTGGACGAGGGCGAGCCAGGCGCGATCGAGGCTCCCGAGTCCGACGGCGCCCAGGCCGACGACCACGCCGAGGACGACGAGCCGGTCAACCCCGGTGAGTTCGCCGAGGCCGTCGATGCCGGTGACCACGACGACGACGAGGACGGCGCGACGCCGCTCGTCGACCACGGCGCCGACTCCGAGACC
This sequence comes from Nitriliruptoraceae bacterium, assembly GCA_041579655.1. Classification (GTDB taxonomy): domain Bacteria; phylum Actinomycetota; class Nitriliruptoria; order Nitriliruptorales; family Nitriliruptoraceae; genus JBFGFG01. The sequence continues at coordinate 1,679 of JBFGFG010000004.1, read as the reverse complement.
GGCACGCCCGACGGCGACGCCAGCCCAGCCGCACCGCAGACGGAGGCCTGAGCATGCCGAAGACCGGACCCGTCTCCATGATGTCGTCGCGCTACGACATCGAGAACGTGCACGACATCGACGTCTACGAGCAGCACGGTGGCTACGAGGGCCTCCGCATCGCGCTGACCAAGACGTCCGAAGAGATGATCCAGCTGATGAAGGACGCGGGCGTGCGCGGCCGCGGTGGCGCCGGCTTCCCGACCGGCCTGAAGTGGTCCTTCATCGCGCAGAACACCGACAAGCCGATCTACCTCGTCTGCAACGCCGACGAGTCCGAGCCGGGCACCTTCAAGGACCGCCCGCTGATGGAGCGTGACCCCCACCAGCTGGTGGAGGGGATGGTCACCTCGGGCCTCGCCATCAACTCGCGCTTCGGTTACATCTACCTGCGCGGCGAGTTCGGCTACCTCTCGCGCCGCCTGTCCCGCGCGATCGCCCAGGCGTACGAGAAGGGCTATCTCGGCGACGACGTGATGGGGTCGGGCAAGTCCTTCCACCTCTACCTGCACCGCGGCGCGGCCGCGTACATCTGCGGTGAGGAGACGGCGCTGCTGGAGTCGCTGGAGGGCCGTCGCGGCCAGCCGCGTCTGCGCCCGCCGTTCCCGGCCGTCCACGGTCTGTACGGCTGCCCGACGACCGTCAACAACGTCGAGTCGATCAGCACCCTGCCGTGGCTGCTGCGGCACGGCGCCGAGTCGTACAACCAGTGGGGCACCGAGAAGTCGGCCGGCCCGAAGCTGATGTGCATCTCCGGCGACGTCGAGAAGCCCGGCAACTACGAGTACGCGCTCGGCACGCCGATGAGCGAGATGATCGAGGCGTGCGGCGGCATGAAGGACGGCAAGAAGCTCGCGTTCTTCAACCCGGGCGACTCCTCCACCCCGTACATGACGCCGGAGCAGATCGACACGCCGTACTCGTTCGAGGGCATCCAGGAGGCCGGCTCGCTGCTGGGCACCGGGGCGCTGATGATCTACAACGAGGACCGCTGCGTCGTCGACGTGACCTGGCGCTACACCCAGTTCTACGAGCACGAGTCCTGCGGCAAGTGCACGCCCTGCCGCGAGGGTGGCTACTGGCTCAGCCAGGTCATGGAGCGGCTCGAGACCGGCAACGGTCGCGAGGAGGACCTCCAGGTCCTCCAGGACGCGTGCGACAACATCTTCGGCCGCAGCTTCTGCGCGCTCGGTGACGCCCTGACGTCACCGATCGTGTCGGGGCTGAACCACTTCCGCGACGAGTTCGAGGCGCACGTCCGCCTCGGCCGTTGCCCCAAGGGCGTGACCCAGCCCGTCCCGCGGGCCGAGTCCACGCTCACCGCACCTGAGTTCCTGCCTGCCGGTCGCCAGGACCCGCTGGCGGCCGCAGGCCTCATCTGACGTCCCCGACGGTTCGGGAGCCCCCGGACCGCGTCCCTATCCTCACGCCCGGCCGCTGCAGTCCGAGCGGCCACGACCCGGCAAGGCATCCGTGTGAGCGACGACCAGGTCACGCTGACCATCGACGGCGAGGAGATCACCGTCCCGAAGGGGACGCTCGTGATCCGTGCCGCCGAGCAGCTCGGGACGATCATCCCCCGCTTCTGCGACCACCCGCTGCTGGACCCCGTCGGGGCCTGCCGCCAGTGCGTCGTCGAG
>JBFGFG010000003.1:0-24972 GCA_041579655.1 Nitriliruptoraceae bacterium | reverse complement strand
GCGGGTCCAGTAGGCGTTGCGGCCGCCGGACGGCTCGGCGCCGAGGTGGCGCGCCGCGGCGACGGTGGCGAGCCGGTAGCCGCGGTCGCGGACCATGCGCACGACGTCCTGCGCACCGGCGGCGAGGTTCTGTGGTGGCACGACGCTCGGGTCGTGGAACAGCTCGGCCATCCCGCGCTCGACGGCCTGCAGCGGCAGGCGGACCGGCGCGGCGGCGGCCCACTGGGGGCGCGTGAGGCGCAGCAGCGGTCGCAGCGGCTGGTACTGGTCGAACGCGACGGCGGGGCACAGGCCGGTGATGCTGCGGACCATCTCCGGGTGCTCAAGGCCGAGCTCCAACGCGATGCGGCCGCCCATCGAGTTGCCGATGATGTGGGCCTGACCGAGGCCGCGCTCGAGCAGGTAGCGGCGCACGTGGCGGGCCATCCACGCCGGGTGGTAGCGGTTGCCACGGGGGAGCGGCTTGTCCGAGCTGCCGAACCCGGGCAGGTCCAGCACGTGGACCTCGTGGTGGGCGGCGAGCGCGTCGAAGGTGGGGAGGAACGACAGCAGGTTCGCGGCGAGCCCGTGCAGCAGCACGACCGGGGTGCCGGTGCCGGCCGCGAGGGAGGCGATCTCGACGCTGCGGGAGGTGCGGGTCCGCAGCGTCCGCACGTTGGTGTCGGCGTTCAGCGGGCGGTCGAACAGGGAGGTGAGCCGCACGGCTGCGTGCAGGTCGCCCGACACGCTCAGGCGTCCGTCGAGGAACGCGCGCAGGCCGTCGAGGTGACCGTCGGCGATGTCGAGCCACGTCTGGGCGTCGGTGCGCAGGGTCGCGGTGGTCTCCTCGGGCCGGAGCCGGCCGCCGCCGATGCGCACGCGGCAGCCGCGGGCGTGCACGTCCAGCGTGAGGCGCCCGTCAGGGCCGAGGTCGACGAGGAACAGGCCGGTGGTGCCGTCACCGCCGTGGAAGCGGCGGGCGAGCTCCCGCGTGGACTCGTGGAGCACCGATGCCGCCGCCGCGGCACGGGGGATCGCGGGGGCGCGACGCAGCGTCTCGGTCGTGGGTGCCTCGACCAGCTCCATGACGCCTCCGCGCGGGTGTGATCCGCGCGGGGGACCACCACCTCCATCCCGTCGGCGCGGCCACCAGCTGGTTGCGTTCTGAACTGGCGCCCGTGACGGATGTCCCGCCTCCGGTTTCGCCGCGTGCATGCCCGCTCACCGCGTGCGTCAGACATGACGGGTCTGTCCAGATGGACGCTGCGGTGCTCAGCCCGCCGCGACGGCGGCCCAGCGCAGCCCGGTGCTGCCGTGCAGGCGCACCGCAGCGCCGGCAGCCAGCGCGGCGTCGAGGCCGGCGTCGGCGTCCTTGCCCCCGGTCGTCGCGGTGCGGTGCTCGACGATCGTGAACGGTGCGGTTCCGCGCTCGGCGAGGAACGCGAGGGTCGCGGCCGGAACCTCGACCGCCTCGGCGACGCCGAGCGTGCTGGCGGCGCTGCGCAGGCCGTCCGCGATCGCCTCGGCGACCCGGGCGACGAACACCGCAGGCGAGCCGAGGCGGCGCGCGCGGGCGACGTCGTCGAGGTAACCGATCACGTCGCGCATGTGCGCCTGCTCCGGCTGACCGACGATCGCCGTGTCGATGCCCTGGTGTGCCAGCAGCAACCGCTCGGCGATGCGGGCGGTGCGACCGTTGGCGGCCTCGTACGGGTGCAGGTCCAGCATCTGGTGGTGCAGCACGCCGGCGCGCACCACGGGATGGGCGTCGCTGTGGGCCAGCCAGGTGGCCAGCGCCTCGAACCGTGCCGGCAGGTGCGCGATGTCGATCGGGAAGAAGATGACGCGACCGAGGCTCGCGTCGTGCACGGCCTGGTCGGAGCGCCGCGGGGCACCGGCCACGTCGGGGTGCAGCAGCCCGTCGGTGACGCGGCCGTGCAGCGTCGCCATGGTGGGCAGCAGGTCGCTGGAGAGCTGGGCGCCGAGCTCGGCCGCGTCCAGACCTTCGCGCGCGCCGCGGTGCTCGATCGCCATCAGCACCTCGTCGGGCACCTGTCCGAGGTCGCCCGCGCCGGAGCGCAGCACCTCGAGCCAACCACCGCGGGCGGGGCCCGTGGTCAGCCCGGGCGGCGGTGGCGGGATGTCCGCGGGCACATCGGTGATGGGCGACCCGTCGAGCCGCAGCGTGGCGACGGCCGCGAGGTCACGCTGGCGGTCGATCGTGGCAGCGTCGGGCGTCGCCGTGGCGAGCGCGGCGGCGAGCTGGTCGACCTCGCCGAGCAGCCGGTCCAGCCAGGCCGAGCCCGGGACGTCGAGGGTCCAGCTCACGAGATGCCCCGCAGCGCACGGCGCAGCGCGCCGCGCTCGTCCTCCTGCGCAGCCTCGCGGTCGGCCACGCGCGCGACCTCCACCACGCGACCGTGGCGGCGGCCCAGCCCGTAGGTGCCGGTCGCCAGAGCGACGGCGCCGACCGCGGCGGTGGTGGTGCGCACGACCTGCTTGCGCTTGCGCGAGAACACCACGACCGGCCAGCCGCGCTGGTGCGCGACGGCCTCGAGCGGGTGGTCGGGGTTCACCGCGACCGGGTGACCGACGAGCTCGAGCATCGGCAGGTCGGAGGCCGAGTCGGAGTAGCCGTAGGACAGGCGCAGGTCGTAGCCGCGGGAGGCGGCGATCTTCTCGATGATGATGCGCTTGCCGTCGCCGTAGCAGAACGGTCCGTCGAGCCCGCCGGTGTAGACGCCGTCCTCGGTGGCGGGCCGGGTGCCGATGCCGCCCTCCATCCCCAGCGCCTGTGCGAGCGGCTCGACCAGCTCCACGGGCGACGCCGAGATGATGTAGCAGTCGCGTCCCGCCTCGTGGTGCATGTCGATGAGGCCCTTGGACTCGGGCCGCACCTTGGAGAGCACCCGAGGGATGATCTCCTCGTTGAGCGACATCAGGTCCTCCTGGCGCAGGCCCGCGACGGCCGTCAGCAGCCGGTCGCGGGTGGCCTCGGACTTCTCGTCGCTCGCGCCGGCCAGCCGGAACGCCAGCGCACCGCCGGCGTCGCGCAGCAGCGCCTTGCCGGGGATGAGCTTGTGTCGCCAGGCGACCAGACCGAAGTCGACAGCGGACGAACCGCTGATCAGCGTCCGGTCGAGGTCGAAGAACGCCGCGCCGCGCGCGGTCGGGGTGCTGTCGGCCATGCCTGCGGTCTCCGTCGTGACGGTCTCGTGGGGGCGGAGGCTACTGCGCGGGTATCGCGCGACCGGGAACGGGCATGACCTGACGCAGCGTTGATGGGGCAGACTTGCATTGCACGTCAGCCGGGCCACCACACCAGCGTGGTCGGAGGCGTGCGGTGCACGACCATCCCGCTTGCAATGGTGCGCATTGTGCTTGCAGCGGTTAGCATGTCTCACATCGCATCACCGGCACCGCCCCAAGGGCGCCTTCGCCACCGGTGCACACCAGCTGCAGGACGACTTCGTCCTGCCAACAGCTGGCCCTTCCACGTCCCCGACGAAACGGTCCTCTGTGCGTTCTCCTACGCGCCGACGTGTACTTGCTCTCACCGCCCTGACCACCGCAACGGTCGTCACCGGATCCATCGCCGTCGCTGACGGCACCAAGGTCGAAGACCTGGCCGCAGTCGCCCTCTCCACGACACCTGTCGTGGCCGAGGTCGAGGCGACCGACGTCGACGTCCTCGCCGCTGAGACCGAGCTCGCGCCTCGTGGCGTGCGCTCGGCAGCCCACCCCGCCCGCGGGGAGCGTCGCGCCGTCGAGCCGACGACCGGCATGGTCGCCAGCTGGTACGGCCCGGGGTTCCACGGCCGGATGACCGCCAACGGCGAGTACTTCGACCAGAACGCCATGACGGCTGCGCACAAGACGCTGCCGTTCGGCACCCGTCTCCGCGTCACCAACCCGCGCAACGGCGTCAGCGTCGTGGTGAGGATCAACGACCGTGGCCCGTTCATCCCGGGTCGTGACCTCGACCTCAGCCGTGAGGCAGCCCGCGTGCTGCGCATCGACGGCGTCGGCCGCGTGGAGATCCGCGAGCTCTGAGTCGCCGGTCACACGTGAACAGACACACAGCGAGGCCCCACCTGATGGTGGGGCCTCGTCGTGTCCGTCGCCCCGGTGTCCGGGTGGGGTCCGGGCGGTGGGGCGGGGTCGGGGTGCTCGGCAGACGCTGGTCCCGTTCCCTTCCCCGTGGAACGGTGCAGCGGCGTCCGCGCTCCGATGTCCGGGACGTTACGTACGTCGGGGCCGGGCGTCGACAGAGTTGTCCACAGGCCATGTGGGCAACCCCGCTCACGATGTGGGTGACGTGTGGAGAACGCGTGGGAATGTGTGGTGATCTGCGGACGGGTTCGACCGGAGCGGGAGTCGCGGGGCCGGTGTGACCTGCGACGATGGTCGGAGGCTCAACCCACACCCTGTGGAAACGGTGTGGGTTGGGACCCTGGGACGTCGCTGCGCGAGCACCGCGCACACGCGGGCCAGATGGCCCGGCCAAGCAGGAACCTCGCGGGGTGTCGCAGGTGGGTGGCACCATCATCAGGCTGGTCGCCGGACCCGCGACGCGTGACGTGCAGCAGACGAGGAACGAAGATGCAGGTGCCGCTGGTGGACGTGGTGCGCTCGCCGCGGCGTCGCCGTGGGGGCTCGATCAGCGTGCGCGACGGTCGTGTCGTGGTGCGCGTCCCGGCCGGCATGGCCCCGCAGCACGAGGCCACGCTGGTCGAGTCGCTGATGGCGAAGCTGATCGCGCGCGCCCACGAGGCGCCGCCGATCGTTGCGGGAGCCGCGCTGCCCGACGCCGTGGACGCCCGCGACACCCGCTCCCGTCGGGGGCCGCGCGGTGACGTGCGCCTGGTCGAGCGCGCCGACGTCGTGGCGGACCGTTGGCTCGACGGGCTGCGGGCCAGCGACGTGCGTTGGTCAACGCGCATGAACACGCGGTGGGCGTCCTGCTCGGTGCAGACCGGCCGCATCCGGGTGTCGGACCGGCTGGCGGACGCGCCGGACGTGGTGCTCGACCACATCCTGCTGCACGAGCTCGCGCACCTGCGAGTGCCGGACCACTCGGCGCCGTTCCGCGCGTTGCTCGCCCGCGACCCGGCGGGGCCGGCGGTCGACGCCTGGCTGCTGCGGCGCAGCCGGCTCGAGCTACGCGCCGTCCTCGGGCTCGTCTGAGCCCTGCTCGTCCTCGTCGCCGCGGGCGGCGGCCATGCGCTCCTCGGCGCTGGCCTCCACGGGGGCCTCGCCGAGCTCGCCCATCAGCGCGCCGATGTCGTCCGGGACGCCGTCGACGTCGCCTCGGACGCGTGCGAGCCAAGCCTGCGGGTCCACCAGCTCCCCGAGGTCGGGGAGGTTCTCCGGGTGGGCGATCGCGCTTCGCAGCCCGTCGGCGCCGAGCTCGGAGCTGACCACCTCGACGAACTCGTCGCCGAGCGAGGGGTCGTCGGGCGTCAGGTCGAGCCCGAGCAGGCTCGCCAGCAGCTGGTCTCCGTCGGCGCGGGTGGCGCGGCGACGGCGCAGCACCTCGTCGATGCGGGCCTTGCCCGGCAGGCGGTCGGCGGCCGCAGCGGCGACCTCGCGGCGCGTCCACGCGCCGACCAGCGCCACGACGCCCTGGATGCGCTCCAGCACGCGCAGCTGGGCGGGCGTGGGCGTCATGCGCAGCTGCGACGCCGAGCGCATCGCCTTCTCCATGCTCTCGGGGTCGGACGGGTCCACCCCCTGCAGCAGCTCGTCCGCCATGCGGCGCAGACCGTCGGCGTCCACCTCGGCGCCCTGCGCGAAGGTGGCGACGAGCTCGTGGACGTGACCCTCGAGCCAGCTGACCGCGTGGAACAGCCGACGGTTCGCGGCCTCGTGCAGGCACAGCACGATCAGCACCTCGGTGTCGTCGAGGTCCCAGTCGCCGAACGTGTCGGCGATGTTCGGCGCGACCAGCAGCGCGCTGGAGCGCGGGCCGGTGGGGATGCCGAGCTCGGTGCCGTGCAGCAGGTGTCCTGCCAGCTCGCCGAGCACCTGTCCCGCCTGCAGCCCGGCGAGGGTCGCGCCGAGCGGGCGCAGCATCGCGGCCGGGTCGAGGCCCTCGAGCATCCCCGCCAGCGGGCCGAGCCCCATCGCGTCGAGGTCGATCTCGCCCATCTGCTGCCGTGCGAGGTCCGCCATCGTCGCGGTCGCGGCGGCGGCGACGGGCTCCACCAGCGGACGCATCGCGGCCAGCGCCGCGTCGACCCACTCGCCCTTGGAGGCGACCTGGAGGCGCCCTGCGTCGGGCGGGGCGGGCAGCGAGGTGGCGTCGAGCCAGTGCTCGGCGATCTGCAGCGCCTCGGTGGCCGCGGCCCGCTCGGCGTCGGTGGGGGAGCGGTCCCCCTCGCCGGCGAGCTGCATCGCGGCACGACGCGCCATCTTCCAGTCCACGGGCCCGTCGTCAGGGCCGTGGCCCCCCATCCCGGGGATGTTCATCAGCGGCATGCCGCCGGCGAACGGACCGTCGGGACCGGTCAGCTGCTCGAGCATGCGGCGCAGCTCGTCCGGCAGGTTCTCGCCGAACTCGCCGAAGGGGCTGGGGGTGGAGTCATGAGTCATGCGTGCAGTGTGCGGTCTCGAGGCCCCCACCGCGACCCTCGGTGGACGGGTGGCTGCAGGGACCTGCGCCGGGGTGCCGCAACCGTCCGGCGCACGGCTGTCGGCCACGCGACCGGGGTCGTTCACTAAGGTCGTGGCGACGACAGGAGCGGGACGTGGACATCGCGGTGACCGGCGCGAACGGTCTGATCGGGCGACGCCTGCTGGGCGTGCTCGCCAACGACCCCGCCGTCGAGCGCGTGATCGCGCTGGACCGCGAGGAGGCGCCCGTGCCCGCCGGCGTCACGGCGGGTGTGGCCGACGTCCGCGACCCCGCCATCGGCGCGCGCTTCGCCGGCGTGGACGTGCTCGTCCACCTCGCGTTCCAGGTCGATCCGTTGCGCGACGAGGACGCGATGCGCGACGTGAACGTCGAGGGCACGCGCACCACGCTCACCGCGGCCGTCGAGGCGGGGGTCACCCGGATCGTGGTGGCGTCGAGCGCCTCGGTGTACGGCGCGCACCCGGACAACGACGTGCCGCTGACCGAGTCCAGCCCGCGCCGTCCGCTGCGCACCTTCTCATACGCCCGGCACAAGGGCGAGGTCGAGGACTGGCTGTGGGAGTGGGCGACCACCCTGCCGAGCGAGGTCACCCTCACCGTGCTGCGACCCGCGATCGTCGCCGGTCCGGGCGTGGACAACTTCGTCAGCCGTCAGCTCGAGATGCCGCGCTTCGTCACGGTCGCCGGCCACCGACCGCCGATGCAGGTGGTGCACGTCGAGGACGTGGTCGAGGCGTTCCGTCACGTGGCCACGCAGGACCTGCCCGGCGCGTTCAACGTGGCGGCGCCGGGCTGGCTGTCGATGGACGAGGCGCTGGCCGTGCTCGGACGACGCGCGCTGGTGGTGCCCGAGGAGGTCGCCTGGACGATCGCGCAGTGGGCGTGGCGTCTCGGCATCAGCGACGCGCCGGCCTCGCAGCTGCCGTACGTGATGCACCCCTGGGTCGTGGACGTGTCCCGACTGGAGGCGACCGGGTGGACGGCGTCGTACTCCAACCGCGACGGTCTGTCGGAGCTTGCGGCCGAGCACGCTGCGTGGATGCGGGCCGGTCCGGTGCGCGTGCGGCGGGACCGCGCCGCGATGGCGCTCGCGCTGGCGGGGCTCGCCGGCGCAGGTGCGCTGCTGTCCCGGGCCCGACGCGGATGAGCAGCGCTGCGTCCGAGCCGGGGGCGCCGTGGCAGCCCGGCGGTCCGCACCCCGCGGACCCGCCGCGCGTTGCGCTGCGGGTGCACGCGGCGCTGGTGACGCGCGAGCTGTCCCCGGCCGCGCTGCTCGAGCTGGTGGCGGACCCGAGCTGCGGCGGGACGGGGCTGTTCGTGGGCACCGTGCGCGACCACCACGCCGGCGACGCCGTCACGGGGCTCGTGTACGAGGCCTGGGAGGAGGAGGCGAGCGCCACGATGCTGCGCATCGCGACCGAGGTCGGCGAGGCGCACCCGTCGGTGCGTGCCGTGGCCGTCGAGCACCGTGTCGGGCCGCTGGCGGTGGGGGAGCACGCCATCGTGGCCGCGGCGAGCGCGCCGCACCGCGCCCCCGCGATCGCCGCCGTGAGCGCGCTGGTCGAGCGGGTGAAGGCGGAGGTCCCGATCTGGAAGCAGGAGCAGCTGGCCTCCGGTGGGCACCGCTGGCCGGGCGTCGACACCGACTGAACCCGCCGCGCGACGTGGGGGACATGCGCCCCGGATCCTCGACCGGCAGCGTTCACGTCGGGTCTCCCCGGTACCGTCGTGGGGGACGCGGATGCGTCGTGGGCCGGCTCCGATCCCCGGTCGGACCAGACATCTCGGAGGTCGTCGGTGCGCCTTCGGACACGGCTGCTCGCAGCGCTCACCACCGTGCTGGTGCTGCTGCCCACGGTCGCGCTGGCCGCGTCGTCCAGCGACCCCCGTCGCAGCCAGATGTGGTGGTTCGACCGCATCGGTGTCGAGACCGCCTGGGACACCGCGCTGGGTGACGGCATCGTCGTCGCGGTGATCGACACCGGCATCGACCCCACGCACCCGGACCTCGTCGACCGGCTCGGGCCGACGTCCGACGGCAGCGTCGGCGTCGACCTCGTGGACCGTGACGACGACCCGAGCGACCCCAACGGCCACGGCACCATCGTTGCGGGCCTCGTGGCCGCGACCGCGAACAACGGCGAGGGCATCGCGGGCGTCGCGCCGCTGGCGACGCTGCTGCCGGTGCGCGTCCTCGACCCGGAGGGCCGCGGGCAGTCGAGCACCGTCGACGCCGGCATCCGCTGGGCCGTCGACCACGGCGCGGACGTGGTGAACCTCTCGCTGGAGGTGGAGGAGTCGCCGGACGGCTCCGGTCCCTCCGCGCTGCTCGTCGCGCCCAACGACGCGATCGAGTACGCGTGGGAACGGGGCGTGATCGTGATCGCGGCCACCGGCAACTCCGGGGCGGGCGCCGCCGGCTACCGCCTCGACTCGCACGTGGTGCTGGTGGGCGCGACCGACAAGGAGGACGAGCTCGCATCGTTCTCGGACGCGGACCGTGCCGACGCGGTGATGGCGCCCGGAGTGAAGATGGTCTCGACCTGGTGCAGCCCCACCACCTCCGGCTGCGACCCCGAGGCCCGCTACGGCCAGGGCTCAGGCACCTCGTTCGCTGCACCGATCGTCGCCGGTGTCGCGGCGCTGCTGCGCAGCGCCGGCCTCGACCACAAGCAGAGCGTCGACGTGCTGCGGGCCTCCGCCCGTGACCTCGGCGCAGCCGGTCCGGACACGACCTACGGCGTCGGCATCGTCGATGCGGCCGCTGCGATGGCGATGGTCCCGGACGTGCTCGCCGCCGGGAGCAGCCCCACCCCGGCGGCAGACACCGGGTCCGAGGGCGCGACCGACGGCGACGGCTCGACCGACGGCGACGGCACGCCGGCCGACGGTCAGGGCACGGACGCAGGCACCGAGACGCCGGGCACGGACGCGGCACCGGGCGACCCGGACGGGGAGCCGACCGGCGAGGACGGCACGACCGACGGTGACCCGCTCGCCGCGCCGCCGGACGAGGCGACGGACGGTCCCGGGGTGCTGCTCGCCTTCGCGCTGCTGCTGCTCGCATCTGCCGCCACGCTGACGGTGCGCGAGGCCCGCTTGACCGGGTCCCGGCTGGCTCCCCGCCGGTAGGGTCCGGCTGCTCCATCCACCCCCACCCCCCGGATCGCCGTGCGTCGCATCCTGCTCGTCCTGCTGCTCATCAGCACCGGCACCGCCGTGGTCGAGGGCCTGCTGCCGTGTGACGTCGCTGCGGTCTCGCCGACCTGCTACGTCGCGCTGCGCCCGGGGCCGACACGGGACGTGCTCGAGATCGTCGAGATCGAGGGCGCGGACACCTCCGAGTCGGCCGGCGAGCTGCTGCTGACCACAGTGTCGGTGCAGACCACGCTCACGCTCTCCGACATGCGTCGGCTGCGCTCCGACCCCACCTCCGTGCAGGCGGACAAGGAGCTGTACTTCCCGACCGACACCGACGAGGACGTCACGCGCCAGCAGTTCGCCGCGCTGATGACCGACTCGGAGACCTCGGCGGTCGTCGCGGCCCTGCGTCAGCTCGGCTACGACCTGCAGCCCGACGGCGCCCGGGTGGAGGGGCTGCTGGAGGACGGACCCGCCACCGGCGTGCTCGAGCGCGGCGAGGTGGTGGTGTCGTCCGACGGCGAGCCCGTGACCACCGCCGACGGCTTCGCCGAGCAGGTCGGTTCCCGCGCGCCCGGGGAGACGCTCCGTCTGGAGGTGGACCTGCTCGACGGCAGCCGCGCCGTGCGTGAGCTGACGCTGGGCGAGAACCCCGACGACGCCAGCCGCGGCTTCGCCGGCATCTTCGTCGGGACCCGCGTCGACATCCCGCTCGAGGTCGAGTTCGACGTGGGCAACATCGGTGGGCCGAGCGCGGGGATGATGTTCGCGCTCACGATCGTGGACCTGCTGAGCGACGAGGACCTCACCGGCGGGGCCGTCATCGCGGGGACGGGCGAGATCTCGCTCGACGGCCGTGTCGGGCCGATCGGCGGCATCCAGCAGAAGATCGCGGGCGCGACCCGACGCAAGGACGAGGCGAACGCGACCGTGTTCCTGCTGCCCCGGGGCAACGTCGAGGAGGCCCGCGGGGCGTCGCCGGCGGAGGCGATCACGCTCGTCCCGATCGACACGCTCTCTGACGCGGTGGCCGCGCTGGCGGCGCTGCGGGCAGGGGAGATGCCGGCCGACGCCTTCGTGCTGGACGCCCCGGGAGCCGCTGGGTGAGCCGCACGTGCTGCTGCCCTCGCGTCGGTGCGCGCTGGGCCTCGTCCCGGCGTCCGAACGGCCGACGTGAGGTGCATGTCCCGGTTGGCCGGGACGGCCACGCTCATAGGCTCCACAGGTGAACGATGTCGTGATCCCGCTGCACCTCGCTGTGCACGTGCTCGGCGTGGCTGTGGCCGCCGGGCTCATCGCGCTGGGCTGGACCCGCCGCGAGGAGGTCGGTGCCACCTGGCCGGGGCTCGTCGTCGGTGGCGGCGCGCTCGTGGTCAGCCACGTGCTGTCCGGCTCGCTCGCCCTCGACTCCGGCACGCTGCCGCTGGTGCTGCGCGCGGCCGGCTACGCGGGCCTCGCCGTCGGTGCGGCCGGCTCGCTGCACAGCGTCGCCGCCGTGGCGATGCTGGCTCCGGTCCCCGTCCACGTCGCCGCCGCGATCGCCGGCGTCGCGGCCTCCATCGCCGCCACGCGCGGACGCCTGCGCAACGCCAGCAGCGTGATGCTGCTCGGCGTCGGCCTGCTGCTGTGGTCCAGCTCGGACCTGCTCGGCGCCTGGGTCCCCACGCTGGCGGCGGTCACCTCCGTGCTGGGGTCCCTCGCCGTGGGTGCGTGGACCGTGACCCGCGTCGGCTCCTCGCTGCTGGCCCGCGTGCTGGCCGGTGCCACCGCGCTGGTGGCGCTCACCGCGATCGTGCTCTCCTCCGCCGGCGGTCTGGTGTTCGCCAGCGACCTCGAGCAGGACCAGATCGACGGCCTCGCGGCGCTGGCGTCCAGCCAGTCCAACCGCCTCGCGGTGAGCGAGCCGGACGACCTCCGGGCGCTCGCCGCCGCGCTGGCCGGCACCACCCTCGCGGACGAGGTGACGGCCGCGACCGGCGCCCTGGACGGTCGCGCGCAGGCGATGGCCGAGCTGCCGGGCGTCGACGTGGCGATGATCGTCGGGCTGCAGGGCACCTCGGTCGGCTCGTGGGACATCAGCGCAGCGCTCGCTGGCCCGCTCGCCCCGGTGGACGAGACCGCCGTCAGCGGCAACGTGCTCACCCAGCAGGGCGTGACCGGCATCGCGGGCAGCGGCACGATCAACATCGGTGACGGGCGCGTGCTCGCGGTCGGCGTGACCCCGATCGCGCCGGTCGACGCCGAGGGCACCCGCCGGCTCGACCGTGTCGCCGGCGCCCTGGTGCTGGGCCGCACCATCACCGGACAGGCGTCGCTGGGCCGCGTCGCCGAGCAGACCGGCACCGACGTCATCGTGCTCAACAACGGCGCGCGCATCGCCGCTACCACCGACCCGGTGCTGGGCACCGCCGAGGTGAACGCCGAGATCGTGCGCCTGCTCGGCGCCGGTCTCGCCAGCGGCACCACCGCCGAGATCGCCGGGGAGCCGCGATTCGTCGCCGCCTCGCCGCTGGGCACCGCCGGCTCGCTGCTGCTGCTGCGTGACGCCACCGCAGGCGGCGAGCTGCGCAACGACGCGACCCGCACGCTGTTCCTGGCCGCGCTGCTGGGGCTCGGCCTCGCGGCCGCCCTCGCCAGCGTCGGTGCCCGACGGGTCGTCGAGCCGGTCGTGGCCCTGACCGCCGCCGCCGAGCGCGTCGCGATGGGCGACCCGGACGTTGACCTGCCCGAACCGGCGGCCGACGAGGTCGGGCGGCTCGCGTCGGCGTTCGCCGTGATGATGGGCGCGGTCGCCGAGCGTGAGGCCGACCTCTCCGAGGCGGCCGACGTCGAGGGCGAGCTGCGTCGCCGCCTCGAGATCGTCACAAGCTCGCTCAGCGAGGCGCTGGTGACCGTCGACGAGCACGGCATCGTCACCCGCGCCAACCCTGCGGCCCGCAAGCTGCTGGGCATCGACGACCCGGTCGGGCTGCCCGTGACGAAGGTGCTGGTCGGTACCGACGAGCACGGCCGCTCCGTCGTGGCCGCGCTGGCCCGTTCCGAGGGCAAGGTCGTCAAGGCCAGCGTCGGCCCGGCCGGCGTCGAGGTTGCCGCGACCTCCGCACCGCTGCTGGACGCCCGTGGCCGCACCCAGGGGCGGGTGCACGTGCTGCGCGACGTGACCGGCGAGGCCGAGGCCGAGCGCATGAAGACCGAGTTCCTCGCCAACATCTCCCACGAGCTGCGCACCCCGCTCACCCCTGTGCGCGGGTACGCCGACGTGCTCGCCCGCCGTGAGCTGCCCCACGCGACCGTGGCCGAGATCTCGGGCCGCATCGGCGACGCGGCGAAGCGGCTCGAGCGCGTCATCGGGATGCTGGTGGACTACGCCGCGCTCGAGGCAGGGCGCCTCGACATCGCGCTGTCGCCGACCTCGGTGCGTGACACCACCACCGACGCGCTCGCCGAGCTGCGTGACGAGGACTGGCAGGAGCGGCTCGAGATCCGTGTCGACCCGGAGCTGCCGAAGGCCGACGTGGACCCGGTGCTGCTGCGCCGTCTGCTGGTCGAGCTGATCGACAACGCGCTGAAGTTCTCCGGCGACGAGGTCGTGGTCGACGCCGCCCGCGGTCGCGGGCGCACCCTGCTGATCACCGTCCGGGACCACGGCGACGGCATCAGCCCCGACGCGATGGCCGTGCTCACCGAGGGCTTCCGTCAGGGCGACGGCTCCGCCACCCGACGTCACGGCGGCCTCGGTCTCGGCCTGGCGATGGTGCAGCGCATCGTGGACGCCCTCGGCGGCAGCGTGGCGTTCGAGACGCCCGACGACGGCGGCACCGTCGTGCGCGTCACCGTGCGGGCGGTCTCGGCATGAGCGCGCTGATGGACGCCCCGCTGACCAGTGCCGAGCACGAGCGCATCGAGCCGGTGCGACGTGCGGTGCCGCTGCGGCGACCGCAGTCCGGCCCGCCGCGCGGCGCGGTGGTCTCGGCCGTGCTCGCCGCCGTGCTCTCGGTCGTGGTCGGGGTCGCCGCCGGTGGTCCGGTGGACGAGACCTGGTCGCTGGTGAGCGGCGCGCTCGCAGCGGAGGGCGTGGAGTTCTCGACCGGTGACGAGGTCCCGTTCGAGGTGGTGGTCACCGCGCTCGACGACGGCGCGGTCGTCGAGAGCGACCTCGGCCGCATCTCGCTGTCACAGCGCACCGTGGCGACCCTGTCGCCGCCGCGCCCCGCCAGCACCGGCAGCCTGTCGCTGACCTCCGGCCAGGTGCTGGTCGAGGCGGAGCTCGGCGCCTACACCGTTCGGGCCACCCTCGGCACCGTCACCGGCACCGGCACCTTCCGGGTCGAGCGTGACGACAGCCCGCGCGTGGCTGTGTACGCCGGCACCGCCGCCGTGCTCGGCGACCGCAACCTCGTGGCTGGGCGCCTCGCCGAGGTCGCGCTGGACGGCACCGCGACGCGGGACCGCCCGATCGTGCTCGACGCCGACGACCCGTGGGACGCCGTGCACGGCGCCGCCGCGCTCGAGACCGACCAGCAGGTGGCCCAGCTCCGGCAGGGGTTGGAGCGCACCTACGGAACGTCGCCGCAGACGCCTGAGTTCTACGGCGACTTCGTCGGCGTCACCCCGGGCCTCGAGGTCGCGCTCGCGAGCCTCTCGACACGGGTGGACGGCCGTCTGTTCGGACCGCCGGCCGACACGCTCGTCGCCGCAGCCGTGATCGAGACCCTGCGTGTGGGCACCGCGCTGCCCATCGACCAGGTCATCAACACGGTGCTGCCGCTGCGTGCGGACGGGGGCACCTGGGGCGTCATCCTCGCCCGCTTCGACCTCGATGCCGCCCAGCTGCGCGACGTCGCCGACGACGCGCTGCGTCGCCGTGCGGCCCAGGGCGAGGACGCCGAGCCGGTCATCGACCCGCCCAGCCGCCAGGGCCCCGCCCGGCCGCAGCCGCCCGAGCAGCCGCAGCCGCAGCCGCCCGAGCAGCCACAGCCGTCGCCGAGTCCGTCGCCGACGCCTGAGCCGGACCCGTCGCCGAGCATCCCCCCGCCCACGCCGGAGCCCCCACCGGAGCCGGGCCCGATCGAGGACACGATCGGCACCATCGGCGACCTGCTCGAGCCGGGCGACGGCCCGCTGCCGCTGCCGGACCCCGGGGGCGTCGTCAACGGACTGCTCGGCGCGGACGGTGTGGTGTCGCGTCTCCTCGGGGCCCTGGGCCTGCTGCGCAGCCGCTGACCACGGTGGGCGCACGCCCGTTTCGGGTGAGCGCCCCCCAGCCCACTAGGCTCCGGCCGAACTTGGGGAGGACGTAACGTGGTGACGTCGGAGGACATCGTGAGCCGAGAGTTCACGATCGTGATGCGTGGGTACGAACGGCACGAGGTGGACGAGCACCTCCGTGGCGTGGCTGCGGACATGGGTCGGCTCGCCGGCCGTGTGGCCGAGCTCGAGCAGCAGCTGCGGCAGGCCGACCAGCAGAAGACCTTCGCGGAGCCCGATCCCGCCGACGGCTTCCGGGCCCTCGGTGAGGAGACCACCCGCATCCTGGTGGCCGCCGAGAGCGCCTCGCGCGACATGCGCGAGAAGGCCGAGCGTCAGGCCGACGCCGAGCTCGCCGCCGCCGAGCGCGCAGCCCGCGAGCGCGTCGAGACCGCCAGCGACCACGCCGCGTCCATCATCGCCGAGGCCGAGGGCCGTCGCGACGACATCGAGGCAGAGCTGCGCCGCCTCGAGCAGGTGCGCGTCGAGCTCGTGTCCCAGCTCGAGAACGCCGTCCGGATCACCTCCAACGCCGTCGGTTCGCTCGAACCGACGGGCGCGTCGATGACCGCTGCCCGCACCACGGCACCAGTCCGTGAGCCCGCCCCCGAGCCGGTCCGCGAGCCTGCGCCGGCCGCGAAGGCGCCGGGCACCGTCATCCGTATCGGCAGCGACGGCGACTCCGAGGTCTCGACCCCCGAGCCCGCAGCTGCTCCGAAGGCTGCGCCGGCCCCGAAGCCCGAGCCGAAGCCCGAGCCCGTCGCTCCCGAGGCAGAGCCCGAGCTTGAGCCCGTCGCCGAGGCCGAGCCTGCTCCGTTCTCGCCGGGCGCCGACGAGGCCGAGACCGAGACCGCGGCCGTCGCCGAGGTCAGCCACGACGAGCACCCGCACGGCGCGGACCCCAGCGCGCTGGAGGCCGCGATGGCCGAGGCCGCCGTGGCCGCCGGCCGCGAGCCCGCCCCCGTCATCGAGCGTGACGTCGAGGCGGGGATGCTGCGTGAGCGCTCCCTGGCCGGCATCCGCCCGGGCATGCTGCGCCGCCTGCGTCGCGGCCTGCAGGAGCTGCAGAACGGCGTGCTCGAGTCGGTGCGTGAGCGTGAGGTCGACGGCGACGTCGACGTGCTGCTCCCGGGCGCCGACGCCGCTGCGTCGCTGTCCGACGTTGGTCGGGTGTTCCTCGACGCCGGCTACCGCGCCGGTCGCGCGGACGCGCCCGTGCTGCGAGGCGACCAGCCGCTCGAGGACCCGCCCACGGACGGTCGCCGCGTCGCGACCGCCGCGGACACCCTCGCCGAGGAGCTGCTCGCCGAGCTGCGCACCACCCTCGCGCCGTCGCTGCGCGCGGGTGCGGACGCCGGCGAGCCCGGTGCCTCGCTCTCCGAGCGCGTCGGTGAGGTGTTCCGCGACCTCAAGGGTCCGGTCATCGAGACCGTCGTGGACCGCCACCTCACCCGCGTGTACGGCGAGGCGACGCTGGACGGCTGGAAGGCCGACGGCGTCTCCGAGGTGCTGTGGGTGCTCGGCGACGAGTCCCGCTGCCCCGAGGGCATGTGCCGGGCGAACGAGGCCGAGGGCGCGATCGAGCTCGGCAGCGACTTCCCGTCGGGTCATCCGGTGCCTCCGGTCCACGAGGGCTGCACCTGCGCGCTCACGTCGGTCTGACGGCCCGCTCGCGCGAGGCCGGACCCGCCTATCGTCGGGGAACACCCTGCTAGCCACCAACAACCGGAAGGTGCACGGTGCGTGAGCTTCTCCGCCGTCGTATCGGCGTCGTCGTCATCGTTCTCGTGCTGCTCACGCTCGTCCTCGGACGACGCATGGCCGGCATCGCTGTGGACCTGTGGTGGTTCGACGAGGTCGGCTACCGCGAGGTGTTCACCACCATCCTCAGCACCCACCTGCTGACCGGTGCCGTGGGCGCCGTCGTGCTCGGCGTGCTGGTCGCGATCAACCTGCACATCGCGCGCAAGATGCGCCCGCTGTTCCTGCCGAGCACCCCGCAGCAGGCCCAGGTCGAGCGCTACCGCGAGCTCGTGGACCCCTACCTGCCATGGGTGATCGCCGGCATCTCGGTGCTGTTCGCCGCCTCGTCGGGGCTCGCGCTGTCGCTGGAGTGGGAGACCGTGCTGCTGTGGCGCAACGGCGTCGACACCGGCGTGCTCGACCCGCAGTTCGGCCGCGACATCGGCTACTACCTGTTCGACCTGCCGATGTGGTCGCTGCTGCAGGAGTGGCTGCTGACGTCGCTGGTGCTCACCACGATGCTCACCGTCGGCGCGCACTACCTGCTCGGCGGCATCCGTCCGGAGAACCCGGGCGAGAAGATCATGCCGAACGTGAAGGGCCACCTCTCGGGGCTGTTCGCGGTCGTGCTGGCGGTGTGGGCGTGGGGCTACTGGCTCGACCGCTTCATGCTCAACTACTCGCCGCGCGGCACGGTGACCGGCGCGTCCTACACGGACGTCAACGCCGAGCTGCGCGCGCTGGAGATCCTGCTGGTGATGGCGGTGCTGGCCATCGGGCTGGTGCTCTACAACATCCGCAAGCGGGGTTTCCTGCTGCCGGGCGCGGCCGTCGGGCTGCTGCTGGTGGGCAGCATCTTCCTCCAGGGCGCCTACCCGGCCGCGATCCAGCGGCTGCAGGTCGAGCCCCAGGAGCTCGCGCGCGAGCGCCCGTACATCGAGCGCAACCTCGAGGCCACCCGCCTCGCGTACGGCCTCGACGAGGTCGAGCTGCGGCCGTTCGAGGTGCGCAACGACCTCAACGCCCAGCAGGTCGCCGACAACGAGGCGACGCTGGTCAACACCCGGCTGTGGGACGACGAGCTGCTGTCGACCACGTACGCCGAGCTGCAGGCGCTGCGTCCGTACTACCGCTTCAACGACGTCGACATCGACCGCTACGTCATCGACGGCGAGGTCCGGCAGGTGATGCTCTCCACGCGTGACCTGCGCCAGGAGGACCTGCCCGCTTCGGCCCAGAACTGGCAGAACCAGGCGCTGACCTACACCCACGGCTACGGCGTGGTCGCCAGCCAGGTGAACATCGCGTCCGAGGACGGTCAGCCGGTGTTCCTCGCCAGCGACATCCCGCCGCAGGGCGAGTCCGAGCTGGTGCCGTCCGTCGAGGCGGGCATCTACTTCGGCGACGAGGGCAGCCCGACCTTCAACATCGTCAACAGCGACCAGGACGAGCTCGACTACGAGGAGCCGCGCAGCCAGCAGCAGGTCCCGACCCGCTACGACGGCCTCGGTGGCGTCGAGCTGTCGAGCTTCACGCGCCGGCTGGCGTTCGCCATCGAGTTCGGCGACACCAACATCCTGCTGTCCAACCTCATCCGTGACGACTCGCGACTGCTCCGTCTGCGCGACGTCGCTGACCGCGTCGGCGAGGTCGCGCCGTACCTGACGTTGGATCGCGACCCGTACCCGGTGGTGCTCGAAGGCCGTGTGCTGTGGGTCCAGGACGCCTACACCACCTCGCAGTGGTACCCGTACTCGCAGTTCGGCCAGCTCGACGCGCAGCGTGGGCCGCAGTTCGTCAACTACGTGCGCAACTCGGTGAAGGCCGTGGTGGACGCCTACGACGGCACGGTGCAGCTGTTCTCGATCGACCCCGACGACGCGATGCTGCAGGCGTGGTCCGCTGCGTTCCCGTCGTCGTTCCAGCCGATGAGCGAGCTCCCGGCGGGCCTCGAGGCGCACTTCCGCTACCCGCAGGACCTGTTCGAGCTGCAGTCGAAGGTGTACGCGACCTACCACATCCCCGGTGTGGACGCATTCTTCAGCAAGGCCGACGAGTGGGACATCCCGCCGGACGCCGCAGCGGTGCAGAACGGGGCCACCTCGGCCACCGCCGCGCCGGACCTCGAGCCGTACTACCTGCTGATGCGCCTGCCCGGCGAGACGGAGGAGGAGTTCGTCCTCATCCAGCCGTACCTCGCCAGCAACCGGCCGAACATGGTGTCGTGGCTCGCAGCCAGGTCTGACCCCGGGCACTACGGCGAGCTGTTCGCCGTCCAGTTCCCGTCCGACTCCGAGATCCTCGGCATGTCGCAGGTGCAGGCGCGCATCGAGCAGGAGGATGCGATCGCCAACTACATCACGGTCCGACAGGGCGCCGGCTCGCGGGTCATCCGCGGCAACATGCTGGTGCTGCCGATCGAGCAGTCGATCGTGTACGTCGAGCCGCTGTTCCTCCAGGGTGACGGGTCCGACATCCCCGAGCTCGCCCGCGTGGTGCTCGTGATGGGCAACCGTGTGGTGTTCGAGGAGACGCTGGCCGAGGCCATCGCCTCGCTGGTCGGTGGGGTGCTGCCGGAGGTGCCGGGAGGTCCCGTCGGCGAGCCGAGCACGCCTGGCGTGCCCGACGTCGACGCCGACCCGGAGCTGCTGCAGGACGCGCTGGCCGCGTTCGCCCGTGCCGACGCCGCGCTCGCGCGCGGTGACCTCGGCGCGTACCAGGAGCTCATCGACGAGGCGCAGGACCTGATCCGCGCCGCGCTCGAGGGGCGGACGGCCGACGATCTCGCCGCCGAGGAGGAGGCCGAGGCTGCCGCTGAGGCTGCCGCGACGCCCGACGAGGCACCCTCCGAGGAGGCCACACCGGCCGCGGAGGACACCGAAGGCTGACGCCGGGTTGGGTTCACGCCCCGTGTGCTCCTAGGTTCGTCGACGCCCGTCACCCCCGTGGCGGGCGTCGATGCGTGTGACCCCAGGAGATGACCATGGAGGGCGGCGACGCCTGGCTGCTGATCTCGACAGCGCTGGTGCTGTTCATGATCCCGGGCCTGGCCCTGTTCTACGGCGGGATGGTGCGCTCCAAGAGCGTGCTCAACATGCTGCTGATGAACCTGTGGTGCGCGGGCGTGGTCCCGCTGGTGTGGGTGACCGTCGGCGCCTCGTTGTCCGGCAACGGCAGCAGCGGCAACGGGTTCATCGGCAACCTCGACCTCGCGTTCCTGCGCGGGCTCGACGGGCCGGGGCTGCTGCTGACGGCGTTCCTGATGACGTTCGCCGCCATCACGCCGGCGCTGATCAGCGGTGCGGTGGCCGACCGCATGAAGTTCGCGGCGTGGGCGGTGTTCGTACCGCTGTGGTCGCTGGTGGTGTACGTGCCGGTGGTGTTCTGGATCTACGGCGTGGACGGCGCCAGCGGTGACCTCATCGGCTGGCTCGGCGCGCGTGGCTCGCTGGACTTCGCCGGCGGCACCGCGATCCACATCAACGCCGGCGCCGCGGCGCTCGCGATGGTCATCGTGCTGGGCAAGCGACGCGGCTGGCCGGGCGAGGCGATGCCGCCCCACAACCTGCCGTTGGTGCTGCTCGGCACCGGGATCCTGTGGTTCGGCTGGTTCGGCTTCAACGCCGGTGGCGCGGCCGGGAACGGCCCGCTCGCGGCCACCGCGGTGATGAACACCTTCCTCGCCGCGTCGACCGGGATGGTCGCGTGGCTGGCGGTCGAGCGCGTCAAGGACGGACACTTCACGGTGCTCGGCGCGTGCTCGGGCATCGTGGCGGGGCTGGTCGCGATCACGCCGGCCGCCGCGTACGTCGGTGGCGTGTCCGGCATCGCGTTCGGCGCCGTCGCCGGCGTGCTGTGCTACTTCGCCATCCAGCTGAAGTACCGGCTCGGCTACGACGACTCGCTGGACGTGGTCGGCGTGCACATGGTCGGCGGCATCGTCGGCGGTCTGCTGATCGGGTTCTTCGCGAGCACCGACATCCTCGGCCAGGAGGCGGGCGCGTACGAGGAGGGCCTGCTGTTCGGCGGGGGAGCGGCGCTGCTGATCGAGCAGGCGCTGTCGATCGTGGTGGTGATGGCGTTCTCGTTCGGTGTCACCTTCGTGCTCGCGAAGCTGCTGGACGCGACCATCGGGCTGCGCATCGACGACGAGTCGGAGTGGACCGGCATCGACCGCACCGAGCACGCCGAGCAGGGCTACGGCCTCTCGAGCGTCGACCAGGCCAACCACATCGGCTGAGGCCACATGAAGCCCTTCCTGCTGCTCGCAACCCGCGCCGAGGACCTCGCCGCCGACGGCGAGTACGAGGCGATGCTCCGCTTCGGTGGCCTCGAGGAGCACCAGCTGCGCCGGGTGCGGCTCGAGCAGGCCCCGCTGGGTCCTGTCGCGCTCGACGACTGGTCCGGGATCATCCTCGGCGGTGGCCCGTTCACCGCGTCGGACCCGGACCGCTCGGCGACGCAGGTCCGGGTCGAGGCCGAGCTCGCGACGCTGCTGGACGAGGTGGTGGCGCGGGACCACCCGTTCCTCGGTGCGTGCTACGGCGTGGGGACGCTCGGCATGCACCAGGGCGCGGTGGTGGACGGCACCTTCGGGGAGGCGGTCGGTCCGACGCTCGTGACCCTGACAGTCGAGGGGCGGGCCGACCCGCTGCTGCGTGACCTGCCCGCGTCGTTCGAGGCGTTCGTGGGGCACAAGGAGGCGATCCGCACGCTGCCGCGTCACGCCGTGCACCTGGCATCGTCGGAGGCGTGCCCCGTGCAGGCGTTCCGCGTGGGGCAGCACGTGTACGCGACCCAGTTCCACCCGGAACTCGACGTGCCCGGCCTTGCGACGCGCATCGACGTGTACAAGGACGCCGGCTACTTCGACCCGGCTGAGGCGGACGCGCTGAAGGCGCGCGCCCAGGCCGCGGACGTGGTGCACCCGCCCGCGATCCTGCGCGCGTTCGTGACGCGGTACGCGGCCGGTTAGCCGTGCTCCGTGGTCGGATGGCGCGTTGACCGCGCAGGGCACCCCCGGATTCGCGCGACCGCCGACACGCTTCTACACTTCCGACCTCACACCGCCGCGGGGTGGAGCAGTTCGGTCAGCTCGTCGGGCTCATAACCCGAAGGTCGTAGGTTCAAATCCTACCCCCGCCACTACGCGAAACCCTCGAGAACCACGTGTTCTCGAGGGTTTCGTCGTGTTCGGTGGTTCGCTCGCCCGTGGTGAGCAGGTAGGACGCGGTCATGCTCGCCATGGTCGCGCCGTCAGTGGGCACGTGCGGTCGACCCGGCTCCATCCACCGGCGGGCAGCTCGCCACGAGGCTCCGTCCACCACGATCCCTGACGGCGCATCCAGCTCCTGGCCTGCCGCGGTCCTCGACGCTCGACCTAGGGTCTCGATCTGGTCGTGTCAGGGGGGCGCGACCCAACCGACGAGCATGGTCACGGGGGGCTCGGACGGACGGGTAGGCAACGCCGGTGATGCCCGCGTTGCCCGTTGCCCGTCCTGGGGCACCACGCGGCCAGGAGGAAGAACGACATGCATGCACGCAGACTGTCCGTACACCTGCTCCTTGTCCTCGGCATGATCCTGGCGGCGACGCCGGCGAGTGCCCATGACGGGGACCACGCCGGTCCTGGGTCCGCCGGGCCCGACCAGCACAGCCAGAACATGAAGCTGAAGTCCAACGTCCCGACGACGGGGCCGACCAACTCGGACCTCGCTTTCGACGGGAAGCTCGCCTACGCCGGCAACTACGGCGGGTTCAGGGTGATCGACGTCTCCGACCCGGACGCCCCGGTGGTCCGCAGCACCTTCACCTGCCCCGGCGCCCAGGGTGACGTGTCGGTGTACGGCGGCCTGCTGTTCCAGTCCGTGGACGGGCCGCGGTCCAACGACACCTGTGTCAGCCAACCCGTGCAGGCGTCCACGCCCGGCATGTTCGAAGGCGTCCGCATCTTCGACGTCCGCAACCCTGCGGCCCCGGTCCACGTCGCGTCGGTCCCGACCGACTGCGGCTCGCACACCAACACGATCGTCCCGGACGGGGACCGCGTGTTCGTGTACGTGTCGTCGTACCCGATCGGTAACGCGGCGCTCGGCCCGAACTGCGTCCGCCGCGAGGACGGCGGGGGTCACAGCAAGATCTCGATCATCGAGGTCCCGTTGTCCGACCCGACCGCCGCCACGGTGTCCCCGTACATGCTCGACCCCGGCACCGAGTGGGCGACCTACCTCGGCAGCTTCACGATGCAGGCCTGCCACGACATCAGCGTGTTCGTCGAGCTCGGCCTCGCCGCGGCGGCCTGCCTGTCCGAGGCGCAGGTCTGGGACATCTCCGACCCGGCGCAGCCCCAGTTCATGTGGCGCTACGACAACCCGGCCGTGCAGACCGCCAACATCGACCTGTTCCACTCCGCAGCGTTCAGCTGGGACGGGAAGGTCGTGGCGTTCGGTGACGAGTCGGGCGGTGGTGGGGCCGCACGTTGCACCGATCCCGACGACCAGCAGGGCAGGATCTGGTTCCTCGACCTCGCCACGGGGCAGGAGCTGGCCAGCTACAAGGTCCCTCGGTCCGTCAGCGGGACGTGCACGATGCACAACTTCAACTTCATCCCGCGCCGGGACGGGAAGAAGGTGCTCGTGTCGTCCGCGTACACCGGCGGCACCACCGTCGTTGACGTCGACGCGCTGATCGGCGGCGCGAGCGCGGCCGCGGCGGAGATCGGTCACTACGTCCCGTCGGGTGCGAGCACGTGGTCGTCGTACTGGCACGACGGCTTCATCTACGCCAACGACATCCGTCGCGGCATGGACATCATGCTGCTCAGCGACAAGGCGCGGGCGGGTGCGGTCAAGCTGGGCCTCAACAACCCGCAGACGCAGATGAAGGTCATCCGGCCCTGATCTCGAGCCACGTCACGACCCGGAGGGGGCGGCACCTGCCGCCCCCTCCGGTCGTGCGCTCGCATCGGTCGGTCGCGTGCCACACGCGGTCCTTCGGTTGGGTGTGACACGGCATCATGGGAGCCCCCGGACGCGACGGCAGCTCCAGAGGACCCCTCGATGACCGACAGGCGCAGCCCGGCGGCGCTGCTGGTGTTCCGTCGCCGCATCCTGTCCGTCGTCGCCACGACGCTGGCCGTGGGGATGGGCACGCTGGCGGTCGTGGTCCCGCTCGTCGCCCCGGCTGGGACGATCGTCGACGCCGTGGTGCTGGCCGTGGCGGCCACGGTGCACCTGACCGCAGCGCGCACCGTCGGCCGACGGTGGGAGCCGGGCGGGGCGGTGTGTGCCGCGTACCTCACGACCGTGGTCGCGCTGTTCGCGACCGGCGTCGCGCTCTCGTCGGTCCCGGAGAGCGACGCCTTCTGGTTCGTGCTGGTCCCGCTCGGACTGTCGGCCATGAACATGTCCCGACGGGCGCACGCTGCGGTCACGGCGATGGCGCTGGTCGCGGGCTGGGTCGCCGCCGGCATCGGTCCCGGGCTGGTGCCGAGCCTTGTGTTCCCGCGGAGCGTCGCTGCGACGATCTTCGCCGTCACCCTGTGGGCGCTGAACCACCGGCTGGAGCTCGCCCTCATCGAGGTCGAGCGCGCTCGCGCCACGCTCGAGCAGCGCAACGACGAGCTGGCCGGCGTCAACGCGCGGCTCGAGCAGGTCGACCGCGCCCGCGAGAGCTTCGTGGCCACCGTCGCGCACGAGCTGCGCACGCCGCTGACAGTGGTGGTCGGTACGACGGACACGATCCGGACCCACTGGGACCGACTCGATGGCGACGCCCACCGCGATCTCGTGGACCTCATCGGGCGCAACGCGAGCGCGATCGAGGGCATCGTGTCGACGATGCTGGACCTCGCGCGTATCGAGCGGGGCGGCTTCGAGCCGGACGAGCAGCCGGTCGACATCGTCGAGCTGGCCACCGCGTCCGTGGCACGCCTGTTACCGGTGCTGGCCCAGCACCCCGTCACCGTGACGGTCCCCGCCGGCACACGAGCGCTCGGTGACGCTGCGCTGCTGGAACGCGTGGTCGACAACCTGTTGACCAACACGGCCCGTCACACCCCGCCCGGGACCCCCGTCGAGGTGTGCGCCACCGTGGAGGACGACGGGGTCCGACTGGCGGTGGTGGATGAGGGCCCGGGCATCGCAGCGCCCGAGCTCGCCCGGCTCGGCGAGGCGTTCTACCGGCCGGGCACGGCCGAGGACCGCCGTGGTCAGGCCGGTGTGGGC
>JBFGFG010000002.1:0-30038 GCA_041579655.1 Nitriliruptoraceae bacterium | reverse complement strand
TCCGCGAGCGCCTCGGCGAGCAGGAACACGTAGGCGGGACCCGAGCCCGAGACGGCGGTCACCGCGTCGATGCTCGACTCCGGCAGCACGCGCACGTCGCCGAGCGGGCGCAGCATCGTGACCACACGATCGAGCTGCTCCTGCCCCGCACGCGGCCCTGCGCACACCACGGTGGTCGCCGCGGCCACCAGCGCGGGCGTGTTGGTCATCACGCGCACGATGGCGGGGGCTGACGGGAGCAGCTCGTCGATGGTGGCGGTGGTGATGCCGGCGGCCAGCGACACCACCAGCGCGTCAGCACGCACGGCCGGGGCGAGCTCGGCCAGCGCGCCGCGCAGCACCTGCGGCTTGAGGCCCAGCACCACCACGTCCGCGGCAGCGGCGTCGAGGTTGTCGGTCGAGGCACGCACGCCGTGCTCGGCGGTCAGCGCCTCGGCGTGCTCGGCCCGGCGCACGGAGACGCGCACGTCGCCAGGCAGCACAACCTCCGACCGGAGCAGCCCGCGCAGCACCGCCTCGCCGAGCCGGCCGCAGCCCACGATCCCAACGCTGTACGCCACCGCAGCCTCCTCGACGCAGCGCAGCGTACGTGGGCGCCTCGCTCAGCCCTGCGGCGCGCCGTCGCCCGGGAACGCCGGGTTGTCGGGCACGCCGGCGGATCGACGCCAGGCCTGCTCGGACGCGACGTAGTCGGCGAACCCGCGCCCCACGACGTGGTTGAAGCTCTCGTCGGCGGTGGTGAGCAGCTCGCCGAGCAGCTCGTCGAGGGCCGCCCCGTCCACCACCGACAGCGGCAACCGCGCGACCAGCAGCACGTCGCCCTCGCCGTCCAGCGCGAAGCGGACGTCGCCGGCGCGCTCGTTGCGCTTCAGCAGGTAGCCGTACACCTCGTCGCGGTGCTGCTCGATCGCGCCGCACAGCATCGCGCTGCAGCGCAGGTGGCGGTCCTCGACCACCAGCAGCACCGGCAGACCGCGCCGCCACTCGCCCGTCAGCGTCACCATCACGCGGTCGTCGCCGGTGGGGTCGGGCTCGAGCCCGACGTCGCGCAGCGCGTCGACCAGCCAGCCGAGGTCAGCGGCCATCACCCGGCCGCCGCGAGCGGGACGGGCATCTCGACGGCCTCGCCGTACAGCCGCAGCAAGCGGTCCGTCGCGCTGTCCCAGGTCGTCGACTCGGCGAAGCGCAGCCCGCCGGCGCGCAACGCGGCCAGGCGCTGTGGATCACCGAGCACCTCGACGGCCGCGCGCGCGTGCGTCGCAGGGTCGTGACCGGCCACGAGCACGCCGCCTGCTCGCACGGTGGCGCGCAGGCCCGGCACGTCCGCGGCCACCACCGGCGTGCCGCAGGCCTGGGCCTCCAGCGGGACCAGCCCGAACGTCTCCGAGCGGCTCGGCGCCAGCAGCAGGTCGGCCGCCCGGTACCAGCTGGCCAGCTCCTCCTGCGGGACCGGCGGGTGGAAGCTGACCGCGTCACCCACGCCGAGGCTGACCGCGAGCTGGTGCAGCTGCTCGGGCCCGCTGCGTCCGTCACCGTTGCCTGACGCGCCACCGAGCACCGCGAGTCGTGCGTCGGGGAGCTGCTCGCGCACGGCGGCGAGGGTGCGCACCGCGACGTCCGGCCCCTTCAGCGGCTGCAGCCGACCCACGAACAGCAGCAGCGGCCCGTCGCCCCTCGCAGCGACCGCAGCGGGCGCCTTCGCACCGTGCGGGCCGAACGCCGCGAGGTCCACGCCAGCCGGCACGACGCCGATCCGCATGCCGCTCACGCCGAAGGTCCGGTGCACCAGCCGCGCCTCACCGCAGGTGAGCACCGCGATGCGGTCCGCATCGGCCGCGATGCGTCGCTCGGCGACCAGCCGCAGCGCGGGCTCGGGCACGTCCCCGGGCGCCAAGGTGTCGTTCTTGAGCACGCCGAGGGTGTGGTAGGTCATCACGTACGGGATCTCGAGCGAGGCGCGCAGCCGCCGGGCCACCCAGCCCGAGAGCCAGTAGTGCGCATGCAGCAGGTCCCAGCTGCCGGCGCGCTCGTGCCGCTCGATCCCCATGGCGAAGGCGCACAGCCGGCTCGCGAGGTCCGTCTTCGGCATCGGGCCGCGGGTGCCCGCGTCGATGCGGTGCAGCCACAGCCCGGGGGCGAGCAGCTCGGTGTCCGGCGCGTCCTCGGTGGCGCGACGCGTGAACACGTCCACCTCCACACCGCGCGCGGCGAGCCGCCGAGCGGTCTGCAGCACGTACACGTTCAGACCGCCGCCGTCACCGGTGCCCGGCTGGTCCAGCGGCGAGGTGTGCACCGACAGCATCGCGACCCGGCGCACGCCGGGCGGCAGGGCCAGTGCGAGGCCGGTCATGCGCGCTGGAACGAGGCCGAGACCAGCTCTCGGTTCACCGGGCCGAAGCGGTACTTGTACGGCTCGTCGCCCCGCAGCAGGTCGAACACCGTGCAACCCTCACCGGCGGCGACCTCGATCAGCTCGGCCACGATCACCATCCCGGGCGCCAGCATCGCCAGCACCGGGTCGAACGCCGAGTTGTACAGACCCCACTCACCGCCGTGCACGATGCTCACGCAGGCTGCGCCGGGGGTGCCGCCCACGTGCAGCTCGTGGATGCGCAGCGTGCCTTCGGGCCCCAGCGCCTCGGCCAGCGCACGGAACCAGGTCCGCATCTCGTCGCTCGCGAAGAAGCGGCCCTTCTCGTCGTCGAGCACGACGTTCATCTCGAAGAACCGGGTCAGCGCCTCGTCGTGCTCGGCGACCGGGACCTCGACCAGGCGGTAGTCCCCGGCATCTCGCGCGAGCTTGCGCGCCTTGCGACGCAGCTCGTGGCGGAGCTTCGAGGGCAGCCTGTCGAGGTACGCGCCGTAGCCGCCGGTGAGGTCGATGCGGGGGCAGACGTCCTCGGGCACCGGCGGGAGTCCCGCGAGCCCCAGCTCGCCGGCGGCCGTGCTCCAGTGCTCGTCCCAGCCGGAGCCCACCACGAGGCCACCGGCGACGAACTCGTCCCAGTCGCCGTCCTCGGCGAGCTGCGCGAGGTAGGTGCGAGCGACCGTCAGCCGGTGCTCGGGCATCGCGACCGGACCGAGGTAGTCGGTGACCTGGTCGCCGCCGAGGAAGCGCACGACCTCCAGCGGGCCGGTGGCCGAGCCCTCCAGCGACAGCGCCACCGGCACGAACCCGATCGTCTCGTCACCCTCGAGCACCTCGTGGACCCGCACCGTGGCGCGTGTGCCCAGCACCTTCGCCCACAGCTCGAGGTAGCGAGCGGAGTGGAAGAAGGTGCCGAGCGGGTCGGCGGCCACCAGCGCGTCCCAACGCGCGCGGACGTCCGCGTCGTCCGGCACGCCGGCGTGCGTCACGAGTCGAGCCACGCTGTCCTCCAGGTCGCTGGCGAGGCTAACCCCGGTCCGTTCCTGCAAAGTCCCGAGCGGTCACGCCTCGAGCGGGTCCTCCTGCGGCGCCACGACGGACGCGATGTCCTCGTCGCTGACGCCTCCGGTCGAGATCGCGTCGATGACGCGGTCCACCACGCGGCCGTCGCGCCGCTCGGACGAGGAGCTGTCCGCGTCCGGCGGCGTGACGCCGCTGACGGAACGGAAGGTGCGGTACATCTCGATCAGCGTCGCCCGCTGGTGCTCGGTGAGGTAGCCGTCACGCGCGATCGCCGACTCGACGTCGCCCTCGTGACGCTCGTCGAGGATCCCGGCCCGCACGTACAGCGTCTCGGCCGAGAGATCGAGCGCCTTGGCAATCGCCTGCAGGATCTCGGCGCTGGGGTTGCGCAGCCCACGCTCGATCTGGCTGAGGTAGGGGTTGGAGACGCCCGCGATCTTGCTCAGGTTGCGCAGGGACAGCTTCGCCTGCTCACGCTGCTTGCGGATGAACTCGCCGAGGTCGTCACGACGGGAGTGGTCGTCGTGATCGTCGTCACCGGTGAAGGCGCTGAGTGCCGGCACGGGGCGTCCTCGGGCGTCAGGAAGGGCTGCTCACTGTAGCGAGCAGCCACCGCTCACCCCGCCGGACGGCGTCAGCCGAGGCCAGCGGCCTCGGCCCACGCCACACGCGTCACGGCCGGCGCGGCACGCACCTCGCCCACCGTGGCAGGGCCGCCGGTGACCGGTTCGGGGCTCCACGCGTCGCCCGGCACGGCACCTCGGGCCACAAGGACGGCGAACATCGCCACGGCCGCGCCGCGCACGGCGCCGTCGGTCCCCTTCACCGCGATTCCGTGATGCTCGCCGTGCTCGTCGGTCCAGCCTGCGGCGTACACGCCCTCCGCCCCGACCTTCGCCACGACCCGGTGGGCCAGCAGCGCGCTCTCGAGACGTCCGGTCCCACCGACCAGCAGCGGGTGTGCGAAGCCGGCGTCCCGGGCCCGGGCCCAGCGTCCGCCGGCTGCGAGCTGCCGGTAGCCGCTGGCGAGCCCGCGCAGGCTGCTGCGCACCGCTGGTGCTCCGCAGCCGTCCACGCCCCAGCCGTGGAGCGGGCCGATGGCGTCGGCGACGGCCTCGAGCACGGCCTGCTGCAGCGGACCGTCCGGGTCGATCAGCGCCTCGCCGGAGAGGCCCATCGCCTGGCCGGTGAGGGCGAACAACGCGTGCTTGCCCGAGCAGTTGAAGCGCAGCCGTGACGGCGGCTCGTTCGGTGTGGTCGGCGGCCACACGGTGTCGGCCTCGGGGATCGCGGTCGGGCAGGTCAGCGCCTCCGGGGCGGTGCCGCTGCGCGCGAGCAGCCGGCTCACCGCGTCGAGGTGCATGCGCTCGCCGCGGTGCGACGCCCACGCGATCGCGAGCTCCTCGTCGCAGAGCTCGGCCACGACGTCCTCGCGGCCGTGGGCAGCCAGCAGCTCGAGGCAGGCGATCGCCTGGAACGGCTTGGACGTCGAGCGCGGGAAGGTCACCAGCGACGGGTCCCCCAGCGCACCCTCGTCCCCGGCCGGACCGACGACCACGAGGTGGCCGTGGTGCACAGACTCCACGATCTGCTCGTCACCGACCGTACGAGTGACCTCTGCCAGCGCGACGGGCTCGGTCATCGCACGATGGTGAGGCGCTCGGTGGTCTCGTCCTCAGCCAGCCCCATCTCGTCGCACATCGCGACGAACTCGTTCGCGAGGTACGGGTCGAACTGCGAGCCGCCGCAGCGCTCGATCTCCTCGAGCGCGACGTGGACGGGCAGACCCTTGCGGTACGGACGGGTCGAGGTCATCGCGTCGAAGGTGTCGATGATCGCGAAGATGCGTGCCGGCAGGTACGTCTCCTCACCGGTGAGACGCTCCGGGTAGCCACGGCCGTCCCAGCGCTCGTGGTGCGAGCGGATGATCTTGGTCGCGTCCCCGAGGAACGCGATGCTCTGCACCAGCTGCCACCCGTTGAGCGGGTGCAGCCGCATCAGCTTCCACTCCTCGTCGTCCAGCGGACCCGGCTTGTTGAGCACGTTGTCGGGGACCCCGACCTTGCCGATGTCGTGCAGCAGGTAGCCGTAGCCGATGCCCACGTCGGACGCGAGGTCCGGCGCGACCCGCTTCGTGAGCGCCATCGCGAACTGGTAGGTCCGGTCGAGGTGGTCGCGGGTGTAGTTGTCCTTCATCTCGCACACCACGGCGAGCGTCCGGACCATGTTCACGTACGCGGAGTTCAGCTCGCGGTTGGCCTCCTCGGCCTCCTTGCGCCGTGCACGCTCCGAGATCGTGACCTGGCGCAGGTCCTCTGCGAACAGCATCAGCTGCTGACGCATGCCCTCGAGCTCGTCCGCGGACCCGACGTTCATCGACGCTCCTTCAGCAGTCCCTCGAGCACCTCGATCAGGTGCAGCGGGGAGAAGGGCTTGGCGAGATGCGCCTGTGCCCCCATCTCGATGGGGTCGGCCGGGAGCGATCCGGCCTGCGCGGCGGTGAGGATGATCACCGGCAGGTCAGCGGTCGCCTTCTCGGTGCGCAGCCGCGCCAGCACGTCCAGACCGCTCAGCCCGGGCATCATGTGGTCCAGCACCGCGGCGTCCGGCGGGTCGCTGAGCAGCAGGTCCAGCGCCTGCTGGCCGTCCTCGGCGAGCACGACCTCGAACTCCTCGAGGTCGAGCACGGTCCCGAGCACCTTGCGCGTCATCGCGTCGTCATCCGCGACGAGCACCCGCCTGCGCGCGGTCACGCGCCGTCGCCGGACAGCAGCGCCGCCATGTCGACGCCCTCGACGCGGTAACGCTGCACGAGCTCGGCCTGCAGGGCATCCAGCTCGTCCAGCAGCGCCCGGCGCTCGATGGAGGTCGCCTTCTCGTCAGCGGCCAGCCGCGCGAGCAGCTCGGCGCGCTGCTCGTCGTCGTAGCCGGCCACGTCGACCGGGAGCGGCTCGACGTCGAGCTCGGGGTGCGGGCCGACGTCCATCGCCCGCGTCGACCCGGTCTGGGCGCTCGGGCCGTCGGCGAGCGCCTCGCCGATCCGTACGGAGAGGTCCTGGTCGGACGAGCGACCGAGCTGGTCGACGATGTCCATCTGCGCCTGCAGCAGCCGGCGTCGGTACGACAGCGCTGCCTCCCTGTCACGCACGGCGTCGCGACGGCGGCGCAGGTCAGCCACCGGCAGCCCTGCGAGGTCCTGGCTCATGCGCGGTCCCGTACGTCGACGTGCAGCCATGTTGCCACCCCGGGCCGGGTCCTGCACAGCTTGGCCTGCCTCCCTGCGAGACATGAGTCCCACGGTGCAGACGGCACCAGATGGCTACGGTCGCGCGCATGCAGACACAGGACCCCGAGACCTACACCGCGGCGCTGCGGCGCCTCGCGGACGAGCGTGCCTCGGGGTTGCTCACGACGGCTGCGGGCCCACACACCGTGGTCGTGCGCCTCGAAGAGGGCCGCACCACCGGCATCGGTCCGCTGCACGGCGACGCGACGGACCTCGACGACCCGGTGCTGCGCGCCACGATCGTCCAGCGTCTGCTCGAGCGGCTCGTGGACGGCGTCGTGCGCGAGACCGCGTCCTGGAGCTTCGAGGACGGCGGGGACGAGGCGCTGGCACCGGTCCCCGACTCGCTGCCGGCCGAGCTCTCCCGCCGGGCCGTGGACGCCGCGACGTCGCTGCGTCGCCTCGGGGAGGACGCCGTGCTGCGGCCCGACGGCCCTCCGGGCATGGGCGAGGCCGCGTCGGTGCTGCACGGCGCGCTCGACGGGTCCAGCACCCTCGCCGAGGTGGCCGCACACGTCCAGCGGCCGCTGACCGCCGTGGCCGGTCTGGCCGTGGCGCTGCTGTCCTCCGGCCGCGCCAGCCTCGTCACGCCCGATCCGCCGGCCGCGCCCGCCCCGGCGCACGTGGTGTCCACCCCCACCGCCTCGACCCCGACGGGCGCCCGGCCGACGATGGCGGACCTCGCGACCCCGAAGCTGGACGACGAGCCTGCGATCGACTGGAGCGCGGTCGACGACGACGACGAGCCCGCGATGTGGGTGATGGCCGGCGACGACGCGCCGACGACGCCCGCGACCTCCGCGCCCTCGGCCCCCGGCGGCACCCCGACGACCTCGACCCTCACCAGCGCCGACGTCAGCGGCGACGACTGGGCCGACACCTCCTGGCTCGACGAGCTGACCCCCGCGCCCGGTCGCACCGAGAAGGACCCGGCAGCGAGCACGCCGGCGCAGACCGCCGCGCCTGCCGACCAGCCGAGCAGCCGCTCGGCCGCCGACCGTGACGAGCGGGCGTCCTCGGCTGCCGAGTTCGCCGGGCTCCTCGGCGACCTCGCCGGTGTCGGCAGCGAGCCCGCAGAACCGGCTGCTGTCGCGCCCGAACCTGCACCGGTGGCCGCCGAGCCGGACGAGGCCACGACGACCGAGGCCGAGCCCGGGTCCACCCGGCGACGTCGGCCGCGCGGTGACGACGTCGCCGACTTCCTGCGCGAGCTGTCCCGGCTCGCCCTCGAGGACGACAGCTGAGCTCCGGCAGCAGCTCTCAGATGTCAGGCGTTACACGTGTCAGGCGCTAGAGGTCCGGGAACCGCCGCACCACGAAGGTGATGGCGTTGCGCTCGACCGGGGCCAGCGGATCCTCGTCCACGATCGCCACGCGGTGGACTCCCGCCGGCATCGCGCCCTCGCTCCACAGCACCAGCTCGTCTGCTGCGCCAGCCCACACCACCGTCTGGACCTGCGCCGCGACGCCGTCCACGGTCCACACCAGCGTCCCGCGGTAGCTGCCCGTGACGCGGTGCTCGTAGCGCAGCCCCACGACCTCGCCGGGGTCGCGTTCGGACGGTCGCGTCGCGTCGGCGAGCTCGTCGGGGTCCAGCAGCAGGTCGACCTGATCGATGCAGACCTCCTCCTGGCACGGCAGGATGCTGCCCTGCGCCTGGACCAGACCGACCGCGCCCACGGCGAACAGCGAGGCCCACACCAGCCGCACCGAGGTGCGGGCTGCGCGGTACGGGCGGGGCCCCTCGACCTCGACGACCGGGTCGAGCACCTCCTCGAGGTCGAGGCGGTCCATCGCCCAGCTCAGCGGCACGCCGAGCACCTGCGCGGAGCGGCGCACCGAGACACCTGCGTCCTCGTACAGCGCGACGAGCAGCGCCTCGTCGGTGGCCCCGTGCACCTGCTTGAGCACGTTGCAGGCGTCGGCGAGGTGGTCGCGGTCCGGCGACATCGCCGCCATCAGCGCGGTGGTCCTGGCCGGCCCGAGATGCGCCGAGAGCACCGCTTCGACAGGGTCGCGGCGGGCGCTGCCTATGCCTCTGGGGCGCTTCCGGACGCTCACGGACGACCTGGGGACGGGTGCGGTGATGGTAGGTGTCACCCGAGGTCGTGTGCGCATCGGACAGGACGGAGCCGGGCCCGCGCCGTTAGTGTCCACAGGGACCGACACGGGAGTCGCGAGCATGTCCGAGATGCGTGAGCAGCAGGTGTTCGCCGAGGCGGCCACCCTCATCGACGGGCTGCCGAGCCAGTACCCGGACGTGGACCCGACCGAGACCGCCGAGTGGCTGCAGTCCTTCGACGCTGTCGTGCAGCAGCTGGGCCGCACGCGCGGCCGCTTCCTGATGCTCAAGCTGCTCGAGCGGGCACGCGAGTCCAACATCGGCATCCCGTCGCTGACCACGACGGACTTCATCAACACGATCCCGCCGGAGCGCGAGCCCCGCTTCCCCGGCGACGTCGCGATCGAGGGCCGCATCCGTCAGCTGGTGCGCTGGAACGCGGCGGTGATGGTCCACCGCGCCGAGCTCGGCCACAAGGTCGGCGGCCACATCGGCACCTACGCGTCGGCGGCGATGCTGTACGAGATGGGCTTCAACCACTTCTTCCGCGGCAAGGACCACCCCGGCGGCGGTGACCAGATCTACGTCCAGGGCCACGCCTCGCCGGGCGTGTACGCCCGGTCGTTCCTCGAGGGCCGGCTGACCACGGACCAGATGGACGCGTTCCGTCGCGAGGTCGACGGCGGCGGCCTGTCCAGCTACCCGCACCCGCGTCTGATGCCCGAGTTCTGGGAGTTCCCGACCGTGTCGATGGGGCTCGGCCCGCTCAACGCGATCTACCAGGCCCGCTTCAACCGTTACCTGCACAACCGGTCGATCACGGACACCTCCGAGCAGCGCGTGTGGTTCTTCGGCGGCGACGGCGAGACGGCCGAGCCCGAGACGCTCGGCGCGCTGGCGGTCGCCGGCCGCGAGGGGCTCGACAACCTCACCTTCGTCATCAACTGCAACCTGCAGCAGCTCGACGGACCGGTGCGCGGCAACGGCAAGATCATCCAGGAGCTGGAGGGCGTCTTCCGCGGGGCCGGCTGGAACGTGCTGAAGGTCGTCTGGGGCGGCGCGTGGGACGAGCTGCTGGCCCGCGACGTCGACGGCGTGCTCGTCAACCGGATGAACGAGGTGCCGGACGGCCAGTTCCAGAGCTACACGCTCGGCCCCGGCAAGTACATCCGCGACGACTTCTTCGGGACCGACCCGCGCCTGCTGAAGCTGGTCGAGCACCTCTCCGACGAGGAGATCGTGAAGCTGCCGCGCGGCGGCCACGACCACATGAAGGTGTACGCCGCGATGGACGCGGCGACCAAGACCACCGGCGCGCCGACCGTGATCCTCGCCCACACCATCAAGGGCTGGACGCTGGGGCCGGACTTCGAGGCGCGCAACGCCGTGCACCAGATGAAGAAGCTCTCGACCGACGCGCTGAAGGGCTTCCGCGACCGGCTCGGCATCGACGTGTCGGACGAGCAGCTCGAGTCGGACCTGCCGCCGTACGTGCGCCCGGACGAGTCCTCCGACGAGATCGCCTACATGCTCGACCGTCGCCGCCAGCTCGGCGGCCCGGTGCCCGAGCGCCGCGTGCAGTTCGCGTTCCCGGAGCTGCCCCCGTCCTCGGCGTACGACGAGCTGAAGGCCGGCTCCGGCAACCAGCCGGTGGCGACCACGCAGGCGTTCGTGCGCCAGCTGAAGGACCTGTTCCGGTTCAAGGGCGCCGACGGCAACGGCCTCGGCCCGCGCATCGTGCCGATCATCCCGGACGAGGCCCGCACCTTCGGCATGGACTCGCTGTTCCCCTCGCTGAAGATCTACTCGCCGCACGGCATGACCTACGAGTCGGTCGACCGTGACCTGCTGCTGTCGTACAAGGTCGCCAAGGACGGCCAGATCCTGCACGAGGGCATCACCGAGGCCGGCTCGATGGCCTCGTTCCACGCGGCCGGATCCACGCACGCCACGCACGGCGAGGCGATCCTGCCCATCTACATCTTCTACTCGATGTTCGGCTTCCAGCGCACGGCCGACTCGATCTGGTCCGCCGCCGACCAGCGCTGCCGTGGCTTCCTCATCGGCGCCACGGCGGGCGGCACCACGCTCAACGGCGAGGGCCTGCAGCACCAGGACCGCCACTCGCTGCTGATCGCCCAGACCAACCCGGGCGTGGAGGCGTACGACCCGTCGTTCGCGTACGAGATCTCGGTGCTGGTCGAGGACGGCATCCGCCGCATGTTCACCGACGAGGAGGTCGCCGGTGGCGAGGACGTGCTGTACTACCTGACCGTCTACAACGAGCCGAACGTGATGCCGGCGATGCCGGACCACGTCTCGAAGCAGGACGTCATCGACGGGCTGTACCTGTACCGCGAGGGCGAGCCGCTCGGCGGGCCGCGGGCCACGATCCTGTCGTCCGGCACGATCATGTTCGAGGCGCTGCGGGCCCAGGAGCTGCTGCGTGACGACTGGGGTGTCTCGGCGGACGTGTGGTCGGCACCCGGCTGGAACCGCCTCGCCCGCGACGGTGCCAACTGCGAGTCCTACAACCGCACCCACCTCGACGGCGAGCGCCGCGTGTCGATGGTCGAGTCCAAGCTCGCCGGCCGGCCCGGTCCGTTCGTGGCCGTCACCGACTGGTCGCGCCTGACGGCGTTCCAGATCGCGGACTGGATGCCGCGAGACGCGGAGTACGCGGTGCTCGGCACCGACGGGTTCGGTCGGTCGGACACCCGCGAGCGCCTGCGCCGGTTCCACCGCATCGACGCCGAGTCGACCGCGTACTGCGTGCTGGCCGAGCTGGTGAACGCGGGCGTGCTCGACCAGACCGTGCTCAAGGAAGCGATCCAGCGCTACGACCTCGACTGGGACCGCTGGGCGTACTGGGGCTTCGGCGACACCACCGACATCACCCGCTGACCCAGCGTTGCGCAGCGACCGACGCCCACCGCCATCGCGCGGTGGGCGTCTCTGCGGGCGCGACCACAGCTGTGAGGCTCAACGTGCGGCCGCATGTGCCGATGGGATGACGCGGGGTCGGAGGACAACGACACCGCGCGCAGCGGCGCAACGGGGCATCGGGCATGGCGAAGGCGGAGCACGGACGGGCGTGGGCTGGTCGTCCCGTGCTCGCACGGTTGGTGAAGACGGTCGCGACGCTCGGCCCCATCGTCGTGGCGACCGCGACCTCGGTGCTGGTCGGACGCACGCTGCCACCGGCGAGCTCAGCTGGTCAGGCCGTGCTGATCTGGCTGCTGCTGGCCGCCATCGCGACGGTGGTGCTGGTGGTGGTCGAACGCGCCGCGCGCCGCCTGCTGCCGCTGTCGGCGCTGCTGAAGCTGACGTTGGTGTTCCCGGACCAGGCACCGTCGCGATTCAAGGTCGCGCGCGGCACCGCGACGACGCGGCAGCTCGCCGACGAGGTGGAGCGGGCGCGGGAGCACGGCCTCGGCGACGACCGGACCGCCGCCGCGGAGTCCGTGCTCAAGCTCGTCGCCGCGCTGTCGATCCACGACCGCGGTACCCGCGGTCACGCCGAGCGCACGCGCATCTTCACCGACATGATCGCCGAGGAGCTCGACCTCCCGGTCGCCGACCGGGACCGGCTGCGCTGGGCAGCGCTGCTGCACGACGTGGGCAAGATCGCGGTACACACCGACATCCTCAACAAGCCGGGCAGACCGACCGACGAGGAGTGGAAGGCGCTGCGCTCGCACCCGCAGGAGGGCGCGAAGCTGATCGCGCCGCTGCGCAGCTGGCTCGGGCCGTGGGCGGTCACGGTCGACCAGCACCACGAGCAGTGGGACGGCTCCGGCTACCCGCTGGGGCTGGCAGGCACCGAGATCTCGCTCGGCGCCCGGATCGTGGGCCTCGCCGACGCGTACGACGTGATGACCGCAGCACGTCCGTACAAGGAGGCGCGCACGGCACGTGAGGCGCGCCAGGAGCTCGCCGACTGCGCCGGCGCACACTTCGACCCCATGGTGGTGCGGGCGTTCCTGCGCATCGCCGTCGGTCGTCTCCGGTGGGCGGCCGGTCCGCTGAGCTGGATCAGCAGCGCGGCCGGCGTGCGGGTGCTGCCGCAGGTCGGCGCGAACGCAGGCCTCGCCACCAGCCTGCTGGTGGCGAGCGTCGGCGCGATCAGCCTCACCACCCAGACGGCGCCGGCGGCGCCCGCGGTCGTGGAGATCGCGGCCTCCGAGGAGCCGGTCGAGCTCGAGCGTCCGGCGCCGCCCGCGGTGGTCCCGGTCCAGAGCACGGACGTCGGCACGAGCCCCGCCGGTGACCCCACGGCCGCGCTGGTGCTCCACGAGGACGGCGTCGGCACCATCGAGCTGCTGGCCGAGGAGGGCTCGCCCGGCGACGGCACCGTCACGCTGACCTTCGTCGAGGAGCCTGCGCCACGGTTCGGCGAGCTGCGCTGGGGCCCGACGGGACGCGTCGAGTTCACCCCGACCCCCGACGCGTCGGGGCGCACCACGCTGGCGTACGAGCTCACCACGGACGCCGGTGTGCGCAACGGCAGCCTGACCCTCGACGTGGAGCCGGTGAACGACGCCCCGAGCGCGACGCCGCCGCGCGACCTGACGGCGCGCTCGGACGGCTCGACGACGCGGGTGCCCGGCTGGCTCACCGGGATCCTGCCGGGTCCGCCCGACGAGGGCGGCCAGCAGGTCTCTGTCACGATCGACACGACCGGGACGGCCACGTTCACCCAGGCGCCCGCCGTGGACGACGACGGCCAGCTGACGTTCCGACCGGCGCCGGGCAGCCGTGGCCGCGCGACGCTGACGGTCACGCTCGTCGACGACGGCGGCACCGACCGCGGCGGGGTCGACACCACGCAGCTCGTCGCGCTGTTGGTCATCGCCGCGCCCGCGGACCCCGCGCCGGTGCTGCCGTCGCCGCGACCGGAGCCGAACCCGTCCCCCACCGGCGGCGCGACCGGTCCCACGCCGCCGAGCCCCACGCCGAGCCCGAAGCCCAGCCCGAAGCCGAGCCCCAGCCCCACCGCGACGCCCGCCCCCGAGCCGAAGCCGAGCACGCTGTACCTCGGGTCCAAGGCGATCGACGCTCGCACGTCCGAGCTGTCGACGACCCCGCCGAGCGCCCGCGGCAACCCGGTCCCCGACTGGGACGGTGACGGCGCCCCGGGGCGGACCGTGAAGGACAGCGGGCAGAAGAAGGACGAGGACGACCCCGAGAAGGTGCACGACTGGCTGTACGCCGTCCCGTCCTCGCTGCGGATCGACGGGGCCGTCACGCTGACCCTGACGAGCGCGGTCGAGGAGCTCCAGGGCGGCAAGGACGTGGACTACACCGCGTTCCTCGACGACTGCAACGCCGCAGGGACCGGCTGCACCGAGCTCGCCCGTGTGCAGGACGTCCACGTCGACGACTGGAACCCGGACGGCGCCTGGAGCACCCGCACGCTCACGATCGGCACGGTGAACCACACGGTCACCGCCGGCCGCGTGCTGCGACTACGGCTGCTGTTCGACCACAAGGACGTCTGGATCGCGCTGACGGCGGACCGCCCCAGCCACCTCAACCTCCCGGTCCGCTGAACGGACCGGGGCCGCGCGGGCGGGTCAGCCCGTGGGGTCGCCGTGGTAGGCGGCCCGGGCGTCGGCGAGCACGGCCAGCGCCGTGGCGCGGTCCTGCCAGCCCTTCACGTCGACCTGCTTCTGCTCGAGGTCCTTGTAGACCTTGAAGAAGTGGGCGATCTCGTCGAGGTAGTGCGCCGGCACGTCGCCGATGTCGTGCAGCTTGCGCCACCGCGGGTCGGTGTCCGGCACGCACAGCAGCTTGTCGTCCTGACCCTTGTCGTCGGACATGTCGAGGTTGCCGAGGATGCGGCCGGTGATGCGGCAGCCCGGGAACGTCGGCTCGCCGAGGATCACCACCACGTCGAGCGGGTCGCCGTCCTTGGCCAGCGTGTTGTCCACGAAGCCGTAGTCGCCGGGGTAGTGCACGGCGCTGAACAG
Organism: Nitriliruptoraceae bacterium; assembly: GCA_041579655.1. Classification (GTDB taxonomy): domain Bacteria; phylum Actinomycetota; class Nitriliruptoria; order Nitriliruptorales; family Nitriliruptoraceae; genus JBFGFG01. Next base: position 15,327 of record JBFGFG010000002.1, on the reverse strand, counting down.
CATCCGGTCGAGCACGAACACGCCGCGCTCCTTGTCCAGCTCGTACTTGTTGCGCGATCCCATCGGGACCTCGACCACGACCTCGACCGTCATGTTGCTGCTCCTCGCGGCGCGCGGCCGCATGGCTCGGGGGCTGCTGCGACCCTAGGGTCAGACCCGCGGGACGTCGCGGCGGGGAGTGGACCACATGGCACGGCTGGTGTTCTTCCAGGGCCCGATGGGGTGCGGCAAGTCGACGCTGGCCCTGCAGCGCCATCACACCAGCGTCCAGTGCGGGCGCAACGTGCTGCTGCTGACGCGCCACGAGCGCGACGGCGACACCATCACCAGCCGCATCGGGCTCAGCCAGCCCGCCACCGTGCTGCGGCTGGACACCGACGTGTACGAGCTGGTCCGAGGACGGCTGCTCGACGGCGCCATGCTCGACGAGGTGATCCTCGACGAGGCCCACTTCGTCACTCGCGAGCAGGTGGACCAGCTGGCGCGGATCGCCGACGACCTCGACATCGAGGTGCTCGCGTACGGGCTGCTGAGCGACTTCCGCACGGCGCTGTTCCCGGCCTCGCAGCGGCTGGTCGAGCTCGCCGACGACATCCGGCGCCTGCAGGTCGAGTCACGCTGCTGGTGCGGCGAGGTCGCGACGCACAACGCCCGCACGGTGGACGGACGCATGGTCCGTGACGGCGACCAGGTGCTGGTGGGCGACCTCGGCTCGGCGTCGATCGCGTACGAGGTGCTGTGCCGCCGCCACCACCGCGCGGGCGTGACCCGCCGCGACGCCGACGACCGTCCGGTCGAGCTGCTGCTCGACCTGTGAGCAGCTCGCCGTCACCGCAGTCCCCTCCGGCCCCCGTGGTCGGGCTCGACCCGCGGGCACGGCTGCGCCGAGCACTGCTGTGGTCCGTGGGGCTGACGGCGCTGCTGTGGGTGGTGCCGTACGGGCACCGCATCGGCTACCCGCTGTACCTGCTCTCCACGCTGGTGCACGAGCTCGGGCACGGGCTCACGGCCGAGCTGCTCGGCGGCGACTTCGCCCGGCTGGAGGTCGCCGGCGACGGCTCCGGCGTCGCGTACTCCACCGTCAGCGGTGGGCTGCGTCGCGCGCTGGTCGCGGCGGGCGGGCTGGTGGGGCCGGCCATCGCCGCGCTGCTGGGCTTCCTCGCGGGGCGCAGGGCCACGACCGCCCGCATCGCGCTGCTCGGGGTGTCGCTGCTGACGGCGTTCGCGACCGTGGTGTGGGTGCGGTCGTGGATCGGCGCGCTGGTCGCGGTGGCGGTCAGCCTCACCTGCGGCGCCGCAGCGTTCGCTCCACCGCGACGGCCCGGGCTGCCGCAGCTGGTGCTGCTGTTCCTGTCGGTGCAGCTGGCGCTGAGCGTGTTCTCGCGCGGCGAGTACCTGTTCGCCCGGCTCTCGATCCGCACCGGGGGTCGCCAGCTCTCCGACAGCGAGGCGATCGCGAACGTGCTGATCGGCCCGTACTGGTTCTGGGGAGGCGTGTGCGGCGCGGTGTCGCTGCTCGCCCTGCTGCTCGGCGCACGCGCGATGCTGGGCAGCCTCCGCCGCACGCCCCACCCGTGATGCACTGCCAGCAGGCTCCCTGAGGGCACGCCGTGCCGGGCGCCCTCGCGGCCCGAATCGGACATATCACCTACAGTGATGGCCGGCCACATGCCGCTATCACGACTGAGCTCGAAGGACCGATCGATGTTGACGCTGCGCTGGGACGACGGGTCAGTGACGTCGGTCGACCGGCGCCGGACGGTCGGGTCCGACGCCGTCTGCGACACGACGCTGGACGGGCTCGAGCCGGCGCACCTGCTGGTGGAGGCCGTGGGCCGCTGGGCGCTGGTCGAGGACGTCTCGGGCCCCGCGTGCGACGTCCCTGTTCTGGTGGACGGTCTGCCGTTGGACGGCCGCGCAGCGCTCGCCGCAGGCGCCACGATCACCGTCGGTCCGCGCAGCGCCACCGTGGAGGTCATCGCCGGCGAGGTCGCTGCGGCGGGTCTGCTCACGGACCGACAGGTGGACGTGCTGGCGTGCATCGGCGACGGTGACACGCTCGAGGAGGCCGCGGTGAGGCTGTCGCTGTCGCCCCACACGGTGCGCAGCCACCTGCAGGGCGCCTACCGCCGCCTCGACGTCTCGTCGAAGGCCGACGCGCTCGGCGTGCTGTTCCACCGCGGCGTGTTCCCGGACCGACGCAGCGGCGAGGCCCACCCGGACGGGCTGTACGCCGGCCTGCTCGCGCAGCGTCGCCCGGACGAGGACGACGACACCATCATCATCCCCGCGGACTTCGCCGCGTGGGAGAGTCGGATCGACTGACGGCCAGCGAACGCCGACGCACCAGCAGGTCGAGGCCGTACATCGCGGCCACGAGCCCGAGCGCGAACTCCTTGTACTCGGTCACGTCGTACAGCTCGTCGAGCGAGCCGCTCGCCGTGAACGCCACGACCTGGACGGCCGCCGTGAGCCCGAGGGTCAGGGCGACCAGGCGCCAGCCGGGGTCGCCCGCGCGCCGACGCTCGACGGCGACCACGGCCAGGATCCCGAGCGTCGCCCACACCGTGAGCTGCACCGGGACCACGTCCCACATGTCGAGGTTCATCGCCGCGCTCGGCGCCGCCGCCACCACGATCCACGGCGCGGGCACGAGCGGCGCGAGCCGTGCCAGACGTCCGAGCCGGGGCGAGACGCCGGTCCGGGGCAGCACGAACGGGAGCAGGATGAACAGCATGGCGCAGCCGCTGTAGAACGCTGCCTCGAGCGGGTCCGTCGCGAGGTTGTGGAGGTTCGCCTCGTGCTGGAGGTTCTCCGAGAGCAGCTCCGGGGTGCCGAAGCCGAGGATGCGCTGACCCCACGAGATCTCCTCGCCGGCCGAGAAGATGAACGCGACCCCCATGATCCCCGCGGCCCAGCGCAGCAGCCCGTGCTCCCCGCGAGACCGTGACATCGCGACCATCAGCAGCGCGACACCACCGACACCGAACAGCAGCGCGGTGAGGTTCTCGACGGTCCCGTCCTCCTGCGCCAAGCGGCTGTAGGTGACGGGATCGAGCAGCGTCAGCGCCGTCGCGGCCAGCGTCAGCACCAGCGTCACCACGATGGCCGGCCGCGCCCACGGCGGCCACGGCGTCGGCACGTGCCCCTCGGCGGCTCGCTGGACGGCGGCGAGCAGGGCCACCACGGCCACGATCAGCGCGAGGGACCGCACCACGCTGAGCCCGTCGAGCACCGGTGCGCCCTCGTCGAACAGGCCGCGACCGCGCGCCGCGTCCAGCACCAGCACCAGCACGGGCACAGCTGCGGCCACGGCGAGCGGGACCCAGCTGCGAAGCCCAGCTGCGCCGCTCATCGCGACGTCGTGACGGCGGGCCTGGGCGACACGCGACGCCGGAGCTGGCCGAGCAGCAGCCTCACGTGCAGCGCTGCGCGTCCCTTCCCGGCGCGACGGCGCACGGCGGCCGGCTGGACCACGCGTGTGTCGAGCGCGACCCGGCGGTCACGCAGCGCCTCGCGCACCCCGCCGACCCACGCACCGACCTGTCCTCGGTACACGGCCTCGACGAGGTCGAACAGCCCGTAGCCCACCCCGTGCAGCACGGCCGACCACCACGGGAAGTGCCGCATCCAGAACCAGAGCTGGTTGCGGACCCGCAGCTGCAGCACGAACGCGCCCGGGGCACGGCCGACCTGCGCCTTGCGGTGGTGGACCACGGCGCTCGGGACGTAGCGCACGTCCCACCCGGCCCCTATCAGCCGCATCGCCAGGTCGACCTCGGACTGCGCGAAGAAGTACGGCTCGAAGTAGCCGCCGACCTCGAGGTACGCGGCGCGACGCACCATCACGCCACCCTCGGCGAAGAAGTAGCTCGGCATGCCGGTCTCGCCGCCGTCGCCGGTGCGCCCACGACGCAGGAACCAGTCGAAGGTGCCGATCTCGGTCCCGCGCACCACCTCGCCCTGCGTGTCCACGTCCAGCATGAACGCACCTGCCGCGCCCAGCCGCGGGTCGAGCTCGAACGCGCGCGTCAGCGCCTCCACGGTGCCCGCGACCGGGTGTGCGTCGTCGTCGAGCATCAGCACGAGGTCGCCCCGCGCCAGCTCGACGCCGACGCTGCGGCCCGCGACCGCGATGTTCTCGCGCTCCACGACCACCACATCGTCGCGGCCGAGGGCGCGCACCGCCGCCACGGTGCCGTCCGTGGAGCCGCTGTCCACGACGATCACCTCGAGGTGCGGGACCTCGGCCGTCCGCGCCAGCGTGTGCAGCACCTCGTCGCGCCGGTTGTGGGACAACAGCGCGATGGAGACACGGAGCGACGCGTTATGGTTCATGAACATGCAGCCTACGCGATGGGACGGCATCAGATGCAGCGAGTTCGTCGACCCCGAGCAGCGCTCGCCTACCACGGTGTCGGCATCGTCAGCGAGGAGCAGGACCCGGCCACGCTGGTGGTGTCACCGACGAACCTGGCGGCCCAGGTCGACGCGCTGATCTCGCGCGGATACCGCTTCCTCACAGCCAGCGAGGCAGCCGCCGAGGGAGGCGACCCCGGACCCGGGACAGCGGTGCTCACCTTCGACGACGGCTGGGAGAGCGGCTTGACCGAGGTGGTGCCGCTGCTGGCCGCGCGCGGCCTCCGCGCGACCTTCTACGTCTGCCCCGGATGGCTCGGCGGGCAGCACCCGGACGTGGCCGGACCGGCCGGTCGGCTCGCGGACGCGGACGCGGTCCGTGGCCTGCAAGCAGCCGGGATGGAGGTCGGGTCGCACACCATGACCCACCCCGACCTGCGCACCCTGGACGACGCCGAGCTCCACGAGCAGATCGTGACGTCGCGCGCGCGGCTGGAGGAGCTGCTGCAGGCGCCGTGCCCCACCTTCGCCTACCCGTTCGGGCTGTACGACGAGCGGGTGGTCGCCAAGGTGCGGGAGGCCGGCCACACCATCGCGTGGGCCTGGCTGCCCGGGCCCTGGGTGCCGCTCGAGGCCCCGCGCCTGCCGGCGCCGTGCCGGCACGGTTCTGGCAGGCTGATGCTCAAGCTCCGGGGGGTGCGCCGTGTCTGGACCCGTTGACGTGGACGCCGGTCCGCCGGCGCTGGCGGCGCTCCTCGGCGACGATCTGCCCGAGGTGCTGGCGCTCGAGGCCCGCTGCGCGCCGCCGTTGACCTCCTCGCTGCGCTGGCTCGATGCATGGATCGCCAGCCACCCCGACGTCGAGCCGTGGCCCCGGGCCGTGCGCCGGGACGGCGAGCTCGTCGCGTGGTGCCTGCTGGCGGTCGAGCGTGGACCGATCGTGACGGTCTCGATGCTGGGGCGCGGCCTGGTGGACCGTCGCACGGTGCTGGCCGTGGACGAGGACGCCGTGGAGGCGCTCGCCGAGCGCGTGGCCGGCTCGCTGCGGCGGGTGCCGGGCCCGTGGCGCTTCGTCGCGGAGCAGCTCGCGGTCGAGGACCCGATCGCTGCTGCGCTCGCGCGTCGGCTCCCGGGCGCGGTGCTGCACCCCGGGGACGCGTGCCCCGTGGTCGACGTCGACGGCGTCGCGATCACGGAGCTCGTCTCGCGCAGCTGGCGCAAGCAGGTCCGGCAGGCCGCGGGCCGCATCGAGCGCGCGGGCTCGACCCACGAGGTCACGCTGGTCGAGGACGAGGCCACGCTGCGCGCGCTGCTGCCCACGCTGGCCGCGATCCGCGTCGCCCGCGACAACGCGCTCGGGCGCGTCAGCGAGCTGCAGCACGACAGCTTCGAGACGTTCTGGCGAGGGGTCATCCTCGGCTTCGCGGCGCGTGGGCTGGTGCGGTGCTTCGTGCTGCGCATCGACGGCGAGGTGGTGGCGTACGACCTCGCGTTCGTGCACGGCGACACGCTGTGCCTGTGGGACGGGCGCTTCCTGCCGGAGCACGGCGAGTTCTGGCCCGGCAAGATCCTGCTGGACGCCGACCTGCGGCTCGCGGTGGACGGACCGTTCCGCCGCCTGGACCTGATGCAGGGCGACACCCCCCAGAAGCGTCGCCTCACCGAGCAGCTGGACGCCCACGTCAACGTGCTCGCCTGGTCCGGCCGCGCGAGCCGCGGGGCGGACACGCTGCGTGCGGCCGCGAGGCAGCGCGTCCGGACGCTGCGCGACGACTCGCCGGCCGTGGAGCGGGCCGTGACGGCGGTCCGTCAGCTGCAGATGCGACGCGGCTGAGGCCACGCGCCATGTCAGCGGAGCTGCGACGCCTCGCGCCACCGGTCCACGGCCGCCGGGAGCCGGGGGTCGTCGCTGCGCAGCAGGTCGCCGACGTAGCGCAGGCTCAGCCATCGCAGCAGGCTGTTGCGATGGTCCCGGTCCGGCGTCCGCTCGTCGATCGCGGCCAGCAGCCTCGCCCGGTCCCCCGCGTGGTCGAGCATCGGCCACAGGGTCGCGAGGTCCCACCCTGCGGGCCCGTGCCCGGCCAGCTCAAGGTCGATCAGGTGGACGCTCGCGTCCGGGGCCACCAGGATGTTCGCCGGCTGCAGGTCCCCGTGGATCGTCACCGTGGCTGGCAGCGCTGTCGCGGCACGCCGGACCGTGAGGAAGCGCCACGGCGACACGCCGAGTCGGGCGAGCGCGACCGCCGCGCGGGCGCGCTCGAGGACGGGCCGGGCCTCGCGCTGACCGTCCTGCCGGCCGTCCTCCTCGACGGGCAGCGACGCGACGGCAGCGAGCTGGTCGACCGCCGCCACCACCGCCGCGACCGCGGCGCCCGTCAGCGCGCCACCGTCCGCGACGCGGGTCACCACGAGGTGGTCGTCGCCGTGGCTCAACACGCGCGGCACGGGCACACCTGCCGCACGCGCATGGTGCAGACGTGCACCCTCGAGCCGGACCCGGCGGCGCGTAGGCTCCGTCGTCGCCACGTAGACGACAGCGTCGGGGGTGGATGCGATGAACGGCGAGCCGGCGTCCGCGGCCACCTCACGCAGCTCGTCGTGCGCGAGTCCGAGCGCTGCCAGCGCCTCGCGCGCCGTCTGGTCGGGGGCGATCGTGGTTCCGTCCGGTCCATCCTCGTTGCACCGTAGTCGAGCATGAGCGACACCCTGCGCTCGGATCGCACCGCCCGTAACGCGATCGTGCTCTCCGCGGCGGAGGTGATCGGCAAGGCCGGCTCGCTCGTCTACACGATCCTCGCCGCACGGGCGCTGAGCCCGGCCGGCTACGGCGCGTTCGCGTACGCGGTGGCGATGAGCCTGATCATCGCGTCGGTGGCGGCCTGGGGCTTCGACGAGCTGCTGATGCAGCGCGCGAGCCGCGAGCCCGAACGCCTGCAGGAGGTCACCAGCCAGTCGATCTCGTCGAAGCTCACCGTCGGCATCCCGATCTACCTGGTCGCCACCCTGGTGCTCGCGCCCGTGCGGCCGAGCGCCGAGGCGTCCATCTCGTTGATGCTGGTGTTCGCCGCGGCGATGTTCGACCTGCTCTCCGACACGGGCCGGGCCGCGGCGACGGTGCGTGAGCGCCTGACCGGCGTGTCGGTCACGCTGGTGGTGAACCGGATCGTCACCGCAGGGCTGGCGGTCGCCGCGCTGGCGCTCGGCGGGGGGCTGGTGGCGATCTCCGCCGCGTACCTGGTGGGCTCGGCCAGCGGGATGATCGGCACCACGTTCGTGCTGCGCGGGCTCGGGCTCTCGCTGCGGCCACAGGGGCACCCGCGCGCCGTCGCCGGGCTGGTGCGACGCTCGGGTGCGCTGGGACTCACCACCATCCTCGGCCTGCTGCTGTTCCGCATCGACACCGTGCTGCTCGGGGCCATCCGCGGCGACGACGCGGTCGGTCGCTACTCGGTCGCGTACCGCATGATCGAGAACACCCTGTTCGTGGCGTGGTCGGTCGGTCGTGCCAGCTTCCCGATGCTGGCCCAGGCGACCAGCGCCGCCGCGGTCCAGCGCGTGCTGCGACGCGGCTCGGGGCTGCTGGCGACCGTGTACGTCCCGTTCGGGTGCGTCGCAGCGCTGCGCGCCGACGCCGTGATCCGGTTGCTGTTCGGCAGCGACTACGGCGCGGCCGCCACCGCCTCGCTGCAGATCCTCGCGTTCACGCCGCTCGCGTTCGGCGTGGCGTACATGCTCGGGCAGGTGCTGATCGCGCGGGGGGACTTCACCGCAGCGCTGTGGGTGTTCGGCGGCGCGGCGGCGGTGAACGTGATCGCGAACCTGCTGCTCATCCCGTCGCTCGGCGAGCGTGGAGCGGCCCTGACGACGATCGCGTCCTACGCCTTCGAGGCGGTGCTGGCGTGGTGGCTCGTGCGTCGTCGCATCGGGCCGACCTCACCGCTCGCGGCGTGGTCGCCGGCCGTGGTCGGCGGTGTCGTGATGACGCCGGTGCTGCTGCTGGTGCGGGTGAACCTCGCCGTCGACATCGCCGCCGCCGGCGCTGTCTACGCGGTCGCGTGGTGGGCGCTCGCGCGCATCGTGACGCCGGAGCAGACCGACCAGGTCCGCCGCATCGTGCGCAACCTCATCCCCGGCGACCGGTGACCGTGTGCGCCGCGCGCCGCGCCACGCGCCCGGGCACGGTCGACACCACGGCCTCGTAGCGGTGGCGGGAACGCAGCCACAGCCCTGCGCGGGTCATGCCGCGCGTGCCGTCCTCGCGCGGGGTGCGTAGCGGGTCGGTCCAGTCCCCCACCCCCGAGGTGAGCCCTGCCGCCCGGTAGCCGGCGGCGCGTGTGGCCTCCACGACCCGCGCGTCCGCCAGCCCGTAGGGGTAGGCGAACAGGTCGACCGGCTGCCCGGTCAGCTCCTGCAGCACCGCACGTGAACGGTGCAGCTCCTCGTCGAGGTTCGCCACGGAGCGCAGGTCCGGGTGAGCCCAGCCGTGGCTGCCGATCTCGACGCCGGCGGCTGCGAGCTCCACGACCTGGGCCGGCGTCATCAGCGGCCAGTCCGGCACGTCCGGGTGACGACCGCCCATCAGGCCGGCCGTGACGAACACGGTCGCCGGCGCGCCGGTGTCGTGCAGCACCGGCAGCAGCATCTCGAGGTTGTCGTCGTAGCCGTCGTCGAACGTGAGCGCGACCAGCCCGTCCCCGGCCCCTGCGGCGAGCGCGTCGCTGAGCTCGCCGAACGGCACCAGCCGGTAGCCCCAGCCGCGCAGCGCCCCGATGTGGCGTCGGAGCCGGTCGGGGTGGACCGCGAGGTTGTGGGGGTCCTCGTCACGGCCAACGGCTCGCACCGCGTGGTAGCACAGCGCGAGCGGTGGAGGTCGGGACACGTCGTCGGCCAGCTCGTCGGGGAGCCACCAATCTCGTCCCTCCGCGACCGAGGATGGCGTGTCAGGTGTCCCTTCGCACGAGGCACGACCGGTCGTAGCGTGCGCCGTATGACCCAGAACCGTGCCCAGCGACCCGTCACCGTCCTGACGACCGTGCTCAACGAACGAGACGCCATCGACGGGCTGCTCGGAGTGCTCCGACAGCAGGCGCGACCCGGCGACCAGATCCTCGTCGTCGACGGTGGCTCGACCGACGGCACGCGCGAAGCCGTGCTGGACGCGGCCGTCGCCGACCATCGGGTGACGCTGCTCGACGCGCCCGGCAGCAACATCCCGCGCGGCCGCAACCTCGGCATCGCGCGGGCGCGACACGACGTGGTGTGCTGCACCGACGCGGGCTGCGTCCCCGTCGACGGCTGGCTCGAAGCGCTGCGCGCCCCGTTCGACGGCCCGTACCCGCCCGACCTGGTGACCGGCATCTACCGGGTCGCCGGCGACACACCGGTGCAGCGCGCGCTGGCCGTGGCCGGCTACCCGCACCCCGACGACGCCCGGCACACGCCGGCGTTGGTGAAGCTCTGGGGGCGGCTGTTCGGGCGGCTGTGGGACCCGACGATGCCGACCGGACGCTCGGTGGCGTTCACGGTGGCGGCGTGGCGCGCCGTCGGCGGCTTCCCCGAGCACCTCGACGCCGGCGAGGACGTCAGCTTCGGCCGGCTCGTCGCGGGCCAGGGCGTGGCGGTGCTGGCGCCGGACGCGGAGGTGGCCTGGGAACAGCGGCCGACGCTGCGCGCCACCGCACGGATGTACCGCGGCTACGGGGTCGGCGGCGGGCGCGGGGACGACGCGGTGGTGATCGGTCGCGACCTCGTCCGCGTCGCGGCGCTGGCGATGGTGCCGTGGCTGCTGCGCCCGGGACGACGGCTGGCGGCGCTCGTTGCCGGCCTCGTGTACGTCTCGGTGCCGACCGCCCGCGCCCTGCGTGACGACGGCCCGCTGGTGGCGCTGCTGGTCACCCCGGCGGTCGCGCTCAAGGACGTCGCCAAGGCGGTGGGCGTGGCGCAGGGGCTCGCGACCCGCGGCGACCGACGCCGCTGATCGACCCGATCCAGACTCGCTCCGACCAGGTGCCAACGCTGATGTCGACCCAACCGGGTGTGCCGCTCGCCGACGCGACACCGTTGACCCGTGTCGCCCAGGCGGTCCGGTGGCACTGGATCGAGCTCGTGGTCGCGCTGCTGGCCGCGGGTGTGGGCGCCCAGGCGCTGGTGGCGTCGCTGCCGGACCAGTTCGAGACCGTGGCCATCGTCGTGCTCGAGCCCGCCAACGAGCAGGGCAGCGACGCCTCGCTGATCCGTCTGCGCGCGCCGACCTACGTCTCGTACCTGCTCGCCGACGCCACGCACGAGCTGATGACTGCCTCGCTCGGGCCGGACGCACCACAGGACCTGCGCTCGATGGAGGTCGAGCTGGTGTCGGACACCGGCACGATGCTGATCACGACCGCGAACGAGGACCCCGCCCGGGCGCAGGCGTTGGCGACGGCCGCCGTCGAGCAGGCGAACCTCTTCTCGCAGCGCGAGCTGAACCTGCAGCTGAGCGTCGTGTCGCCCCCGGTGCTGCCGAGCCTCCCGGTCGGACCGCCACGTCGCCTGATCCTGGTGGCTGCGCTGCTCGCGTCGGGGCTGCTGGCGCTCGGCGCAGCGATGCTGTGGGACCAGGCGCGGCCGCGGATCGGCTCGGGGACGGCGCTCGCACGTGTGGCCGGTGCACCGACGCTCGCGACCGTGCCCCGCCGACGCTCGGTGTCGACGCAGCTGGAGAGCACCCACCCGAGCGTGCTCACCTCGATGCGGGTGCTGCGCACCCACCTCGGCGACATGAGCGTGCCCTGCACCCTCGCAGTGCTGTCGTCGGTCCGGGGCGAGGGGCGCACCACGATCACCGCGCACCTGGCCCAGTCGATGGCGAGCCTCGACCTGCGCGTCGCGATGGTCGACCTCGACCTCACCACACCAGCGCTGAGCACGTCGTTCGATCCCGACGGCAGCATGCGTCGGCTCGCCGAGGTGGTGCGCGGCACACGGACGCTCGCCGAGTCCGCGGCCCCGTCGGGCGTGGACGGGGTGTGGATGCTGTCCGCCGAGCCCTCGCTGAGCGTCGACGCGCTCGTCCGCGAGCTGCCGCGGATCGTGAAGCTGCTGTCCGCCCACTTCGACGTCGTGCTGATCGACACACCACCGATCCTCGGTGACGACCTCGCGCGCACGGTGGCCACCACCGTCGGCAAGGGGCTGCTGGTCGCGTCGACGGGCACGCCGAGGGTGACCGTCGAGCGCGGTGTGGCCGCGCTGGAGAACCTGCACGTCGAGCTGGTCGGGTGCGTGCTCAACCGCGCCCGCGACCATCGCTGACATGGGACAACGTCGTGTTCGTCGCGCGCTGGAGCACAGTCTGGAGCGCGTAGCGGGAGATGACGCGCTCGCGGTTGGCGGTGCCCTCGCGCTGCCGCAGCTCGCGGTCCTCGAGCCGTCGCACCAGCGCCGCTGCGAGGCCGACGGTGTCACCGGCCTCAGCGAGCGCGGCGGGCACGTGGGCGAGCACCTCGCGGCAGCCCACGACGTCGTGCGCCACCACCGCGCGCCCGCGCGCCATCGCCTCGAGCAGCGTCAGCGGCAGGCCCTCCCAGCGCGACGGCAGCACGACGACGTCCGCGGCGGCGTACCACGCGGCCGCGTCGTCTCGGGCGCCGTGGACGACCACCCCGTCGACCGTGGGCAGCGCAAGCCCCTGGTCGTCACCGACGAGGTGCAGCGTCGCCCCCGGCACGGCCGCGGTCACCAGCGGCCACGCCTCGAGCAGCAGGTCCTGCCCCTTCTGCATGCTCAGCCGTCCGACGCACACCACCAGCGGACCGGCACCGAGACCCAGCTCGCGCCGCGCAGCACACCGTCCGGCGTCGTCGACCTCGGACCAGACGGCGGGGTCGACCCCGTTCTCGATCACCGCGATGCGACCGCCGACACGAGCGCCTGTCGCCTGCTCGGCCTCGCCGATGCTCACGGCGATCGTCACGTCCGTCCATCGCACGGCCCACCGCTCCCACGCGAGCGCCAGCGTCGCCTGGACACCGGTCGCCGCGAGGAACGACCAGGCGTGCGGCTGGAACACGGTCGGAACCTGTCCCCGGAGCGCCAGGCGGCCGGACAACCCGGCAGCGGCCGAGTGCAGGTGCACGGCGTCCGGGCCCAGCAGGTCGACCAGGCGCCGCAACGTGCGTGCAGCCCCCAGGTGCCTGGGGCCCGGCTGTCGCGGGACCGCCCACCCGTGGTGGGTGACCTCCGGCGCCAACCACTCCGCCAGCACGCCCCCCTCCGGGCAGGCGACGTGCACCTCGTGACCCTCGCCGGCCTGATGGTTCGCCAGCGCTGCCACGTAGCGGGCCACGCCCGCGATCGTCGGCTGCATCGCGTGCAGGATCACGTGCGGCGAGATGTCACCTTCCGGACGGTCGTTCGAACCTAACTCGACGCCCTCACACGGCAACAGGCGGATGTCATGCTCCAGCACACAGCGGCCAGCGGGTCGAGCCCGGCCGGCTGGCCGCGCTCGGCGGCCGGGTGGTGGCGGGTGCTGGGGCTGCCCGCAGGCCTCGCCGTGGGCTGGCTGCTGGCGGCCATCGCCGCCGAGGCCGGGGTGGGCGTCGCGATCGCCGTGCCGCTGTCGGCCGCGGTGGTGGTGCTGGGGCTGCGTCGCCCCGCGTGGGCCATCGGGCTGTTCGCCGCCGCGATGCCGTTCAGCCGCGTCGATGTCCTCGGCGTGAACGTCGTGCTCGCTGGCGCGGTCGCGACGTCGTTGCTGGTGGTGGGGCTGCGGCTGCTGCGGGGCGAACGGCTGCTGGTCGCACCTGCGATGTTCGGCTGGCTGGTGGGCCTGTGGAGCCTCGCGCTGCTCGCGAGCGTGCTCGGTGTCGACCCGGCAGGGTCGGCCGGGCCCCTCTCCACGCTCGCGGCCGGCCTGTTGCTGCTCGCGGCCGTGGTCACGGTCACCGAGTCCGCGCAGGACCTGCGGCTCGTCACCTGGCTCGTGCTCGCCACCGCCGGTGCGATGTGCCTGTTCGCCCTCGCCGACGCCGGCCAGGCCCGGGCGGCGTACGGCGGCACGCTGGTCGAGGGCCGCAGCCAGGGCTCGTTCGCGCAGCCGAACGAGCTGGGCACCTTCGCCGGCATGACGCTGGCCCTGGCGGGCGGCTGGCTGCTGGCGGCTCGAGCGCGCGGCCGCAGGCTCGCGGCCGTGGTCGCGGTGGCCGCGGCGCTGGCGCTGGTCTCGTCCCTCTCCCGAGGTGCGTGGATCGGCACCGTGGCGGCGATCGCCGGGACCATGGTGCTGCTGCCGCGTCGGCGAGGCATCGTGGTCGGTGGGCTCCTGGCCGCCGCCCTCGCGGTGACGGCCGCCGTCGTGCTGGTCCCGGAGTCGGAGCAGCTCGACGTGGTGCGCTCCCGCGTGGAGTCCTTCGCCGACCCGACCGGCAACCCGTACGACGACCGCCCCACGATCTACCGCGAGGGGCTGCGTCAGGTGCAGACCCGGCCGCTGACGGGCTACGGACTGGGGAGCTTCCCCCACGAGGCACGCCGTCAGCTGGAGAACGGCGTCTCGGAGGGGCCGCAGCACGCGCACAACACGTTGCTGACCGTCTCGGCCGAGACCGGGCTCGTCACGGCGCTGCTGCTGGCGGCGTACACCGCCGTCGTGGCGCTGCGGACCCGGCGTCGCGCGCTGACGCTCGCCGCGAACGAGGGCACCCCGCGTGCCACGGCGGGCGATGGCGTGCGGCTCGCCGTGCTGGTGGGGGCCGGCGCGGCGCTGACGCTGGTCGTGGGGCAGGGCATCGTCGACTTCTCGCTGCGCAACCCGACGATCCACTTCATGGTGTTCGTCACGCTGGGTCTGCTGCTGTCCGCCGGCCGCCGACGATGAGCATCCCGCGCATCGGTCTCATCGTCCCGTACGGCCACGTCGGCGGGGCCGAGGGGTGGGCGCTGCGGCTGCTCGACGAGTGGTCCCACCAGCAGCGGGCCGGTGTCCGCGCCGTCGTGCTCGGGGACGGGCCGGTGGTGGACCAGCTCCGGTCCCGGGTCACGACCGAGGTGATCGACGGTGTCGGGGCCGGTCCCACAGGGATGGCCCGTGGCGCCGGGAGGGTCGCGCGGATGACCCGCGACCTGGACGTGGTGTGGGCGAACGGGGTGAAGGCCGCGGCGGTCGCGGTCGCCGCCCGCCCCCTCGCCGGACCGCCGGTGGTGTGGGTGAAGCACGACCGCTCGCACGACCGCTGGCTGTCACGGCCGCTGGGCCGGGCGTGCCGGCGGGTGGTGGCCGTCGCCGACGTCACCGCGGCCGCCGTCCGCCGCGACGACGTGGTGCTGGTCCCACCGCCGCTGCCCGCACGCCTCCCACGACCCGCAGCGGAGGCACGCGCCCACTGGCTGCGGCGCGCCGGCCTTCCCGAGACCCCCTCCGAGGGCGTGCTGCTGGCCGCGATGGTCGGCAGGCTGTCGCGCTACAAGGAGGTCGAGACGGCGATCCGCGCGCTCGTGGACGCGGACGGCTGGCAGCTGCTGGTGGTCGGTGACGCCGACCGCTCCCAGCCGCACGAGCCGGCGCGGCTGCGCGAGCTGGCGCGCTCGTGCGGTGTGCAGGAGCGGGTGCACCTCATCGGCGCCGTGCCGGACGCGGGCGCCGACATGGCCGGGCTCGACGCGGTGCTGGTGCTGACCGGCTTCGACGAGGAGGGGTTCGGCGGCGAGGGCTGGTCGACCGTGGCGCTCGAGGCGCTGTGGGCCTCGACGCCCCTCGTCGGCTCTGCCGACGGGGCACCGATGGCGGCCGCGTCCGGCGGCGTGGTGCCCACCGGACAGCCGGCCGCGGTCGCGGCCCGGCTGCGCGCGCTGGCCGACCCTGAGCTGCGCGCCCGTGCCGGGGCCACGGGCCGCACCGTGCTCGACGGGCACCCAGACGCGGCCACCGCCTCGTCGCTGCTGCGCAGCGTGCTGCGCGACAGCGCCCGCCCCCGCCGGAGCTGAGAG
>JBFGFG010000001.1:0-34935 GCA_041579655.1 Nitriliruptoraceae bacterium | reverse complement strand
GCGGCGGCCCTCGCGGCGGCACGGACCCGGCTCGGCTCATTCGACGACGTCGAGCGGTCGGCGATCGCAGATGCCCGCTCGCTGCTCACCAGCGCCGCGACCGAGGTCGGCCTGCGCAGGTGATGGCGGCAGCCCGGCGCCAGCAGCTACCCGGTAACCGCTGCGCTCAGCCTGCCTGCAGCTCCTGCTCGGCGTGGACCTCCGCGTCGATCCGGCCCAGGATCGCTGTGGCGTCCTGGACGAGCTCGAGCGCGATGCCGAAGCCGTTCGCGCGGTGCGGGGCTGAGCCGACCGCCTCCTCGATGGACATCGAGGCCGACCGCAGCATGCTGATCGCCGAGCGCGTGTGCAGCGAGGTCTGCAGCTGCGCCCACTCGTCCCCGTACGCGTCGTGGGCTCGTCCCTGTGGCTGACTGACCATGGCCCTGCTCCCACCGTGTTCGAGAACCGATCTCCACGAAGGTCCCGGTGGCCCCGTGGTGGAGCCAGTGACGGAGGTCACGAGATGGTCTCAGCTACCCCGTGTGACACCGACTACCGTCGGGAGGCGGGCGCCGCACGCGACGAAGCGCGCTCACGCCCCCCGGAGGACCACCAGTCCATGCCACCCCAGATCGACCACCCCGACCCGACCGAGGCGTACGGCGCCCCTGGCGCAGCTGCGATCATCGCGATCGGCGCGTCGGCCGGTGGTCTGGTCGCGTTGAGCGCGGTGCTCGGGGCGCTGCCGGCGACGCTGGCCTGCCCCGTGGCCGTCGTCCAGCACCTCGACCCGGCCCACGCGAGCCACCTCGCGGAGATCCTCGACCGCGGCACTGCGCTCGAGGTCCGGGAGGCGCGGCAGGGTGAGGGGCTGCTGCCGGGCGTGGTCGTCGTGGCGCCACCGGGGCATCACATGCTGGTCGACGAGGGGGGCATCGTGCGTCTGACCGACTCCGAACGGGTGCGCTTCGTGCGACCGTCCGTCGACGTGCTGCTGGAGTCGGTGGCGCGCAGCTTCGGCCCCCGCGTGCTCGCGGTGGTGCTCAGCGGCTCGGGCAGCGACGGGGCAGCAGGCGTGTCCGCCGTGTCGGCGGCCGGCGGCACGGTGCTGGTGCAGTCACCGAAGACGGCGCAGTTCCCGAGCATGCCCGCAGCAGCGGTCGCGACAGGGCACGCTGACCACGTGCTGTCGTTGGAGGAGCTGGGACCTGCCCTGCTCGACCTCGTCGGGAAGGGCTGAACGTGGCTGCGGGGGAACAGGAGACAACGGAGGATCCCGGCGCAGGCGGTCTGCCGGGCGGGCTGGACGCCGAGGCCTTCGAGGCGCTGCTCGAGGACCTCAAGCAGACCCGGGGGTTCGACTTCACCGGCTACAAGCGGACGAGCCTTGGTCGGCGTGTGCTGAAGCGCATGGCGCAGGTCGGCCTCACCGACGTCAGGGCGTACCACGACCACCTCCAGGTGCACCCGGAGGAGTTCGCGAAGCTGTTCGACACGCTGCTGATCAACGTGACGTCGTTCCTCCGCGACCCCGACCGCTGGGGCTTCCTGGCCACGGAGGTGCTCCCCAAGCTGATCGAGGAGGCGGGCGACGACCAGATCAGGGTGTGGAGCGCCGGCTGCGCGTCGGGCGAGGAGCCGTACACCCTGGCGATGTTGTTCGCGGAGCTCCTGGGGGTGGAGCAGCTCGAGCAGCGGGTCAAGATCTACGCCACGGACGTCGACGAGGACGCGCTGCGTCACGCTCGCCACGGGGTGTACGACGAGGCGAAGCTGGACGGCCTGCCCGACGAGCTGCGAGCCCGGTACTTCCAGCCCGACGGAGCCGGCTTCGCCATCCGTCCCGAGCTGCGCCGTGCGGTGATCTTCGGCAGGCACGACCTCGTGTCGGACGCGCCGATCTCGAACCTGCACCTGCTGACGTGCCGCAACGTGCTCATCTACCTCAACAGCGAGACCCAGGCGCAGGTGCTGCGCAGCCTGCACTTCGGCCTGCGCGATGACGGCTACCTGTTCCTGGGCAAGGCCGAGATGCTGTTCGCCGAGCACGACCTGTTCGAGCCCGTCGAGATCGTGCAACGGGTGTTCCGCAAGCTCCCGAACTCGAACTCCGGGCGCCGACGCCTGCTGGGGCAGGTCGAGGCTCCCGCTCGGGTCGCCCGCCAGGTCCGGATGCGTGACTCGGCGTTCGCTTCGGCGCCGGCGTCGCAGATCGTCATCGACGTCGGCGGCACGATCGAGCTCGTCAACGAGGCGGCGCGCTCGGCGTTCGGGTTGGGGTCCCACGACATCGGCCGACCGCTGAACGACCTCGAGGTCTCGTACCGACCCATCGACCTGCGGGCACCGCTCGACGAGGTCCGGCGTGAGCGCCGCTCGAAGCGGCTGCGCACCGTGCAGCGCGCCCAGCGCGATCTGCCGACGCAGTTCTTCGACGTCTGGCTGGTGCCGCTGTTCGACCCCGACCAGGAGCTGATCGGCATCAGCATCACGTTCGAGGACGTGACCGGCGCGCAGGAGCTCAACACGCGGCTCCAGCAGAGCAACCAGGAGCTCGAGACCGCGTACGAGGAGCTCCAGTCGACCAACGAGGAGCTGGAGACCACCAACGAGGAGCTGCAGTCCACGGTCGAGGAGCTCGAGACGACCAACGAGGAGCTGCAGTCCACGGTCGAGGAGCTCGAGACGACCAACGAGGAGCTCCAGTCGGCCACCACGGAGCAGGAGGCCATCAACCGCGAGCTGATGATCCGCACCGAGGAGGTCGAGCAGGTCAACACCTACTTCCGCTCGATCCTCGCGAGCCTGCAGGTCGGGGTCGCCGTGGTCGGCACGGACTTCGAGGTCGAGATCTGGAACGAGCAGGCGTTCGAGCTGTGGGGGCTGCGCGAGGACGAGGTGGTGGGGCGCTCGCTGCTCGCCCTCGACATCGGGCTCTCCGTCGGTGACCTCGCCGACCCGATCCGCGAGTGCCTGACGACCGGGACCACCACCGACCAGATCGCGGCCGCGACCGATCGCCGCGGCCGGGCGGTGGTCTGTCGGGTCCGCCTGGCGCCGCTCACCGACCGCACGCGTGCCCGTGCGGGGGTCGTGGTGCTGATGGACGTGCTGCCCTCGTTGGTCGATGACGCCGACGCCGACCACGGCGACGACGCGTGACGTGGGGGCTCGGGGAGTACATCGCCGCAGCCAGGGAGCGGCTGACCGAGCTGCGCGGTGCGACGCCGGACGGTGACGGCCCCCCGGAGGTCGACGAGGCGTTCGAGGCGCTCGCGATCGCCCTCCGGGAGCTGGAGGCCAGCGCGCAGGAGCAGCAGCTGCGCAGCGAGGAGCTCGCGGTGGCCCGCGACGAGCTCGCCGACCGGGAGCGTGCCTTCCGCGAGCTGTTCGAGCACGCCCCGGTCCCCTACATCGTCACCGACCCCGACGGTGGCATCGTCGAGCTGAACCACGCGGCCGCGACGCTGCTTGGGGTGCCGCGCGACCTGCTGCGCCGTCGCGTGCTGGCGACGTTCGTGGCGCCGGGCTCCCGTGAGGCCTTCCGGCGACAGCTGCTCGACCTCGCCCTGGGCACGTCGGTGCGTGGCTGGGACGTGACGCTGCAGCCCCGGCGCGGCAGCGAGGTGATCGCCTCCGTCGACATCGTTGCGGGGCCCCGCCGGGACGCTGCGGGCGACGAGCTGCGCTGGGTGCTGCGCGACGTCACCGCCGAGCGGGCCGCGCGGCACGCGCTGCGGCGCGAGCTCGCGGAGACCGCCGAGGAGTACGAGCAGCTGCGCGAGATCGACCTGTGGAAGGACGCGTTCCTCACCGCGGCGGCACACGACCTGCGCGCGCCGCTGGTCACCTTGGAGACCGGGGCGCAGTCGATCGCCAGCAACCCCGGGCTGCCGCGTGAGGCCGTGGGCCAGATCGCCGGTCGGATGGTCGAGAGCGCGAGGCGGCTGAGCCGGCTCCTGGCCGACCTGCTGGACCTCGACCACTTCACGCGAGGCAGGGTCACCGCGCGACGGGCCCCGACCGACGTCCTCGCGCTCGTCCACGACGTGATCGGCCAGCTCGACATGGGGGACCATCCGGTGTCGGTGCTGGGAACCCCGGTCACCGTCGAGCTCGACGACGTGCGGGTGGAGCAGATCGTCCAGAACCTGCTCCTGAACGCGGCGAAGCACACGCCGGCTGGGACGCCGGTCCGCGTGCAGGTGCTCGGCGACCGCGATGGGGTCACGATCCTCGTCGAGGACGAGGGGCCCGGTGTCCCGGACGAGATCCGGGAGAACATGTTCTCGCCGTTCGTCAGCGCGGCCAGCCACGACGAGGACCCCGGTGGCACGGGCATCGGGCTCAGCCTGGTGCGGCTGTTCGCGGAGCTCCACGGCGGGAAGGTCCGTGGTGAGGACCGGGCGGGCGGCGGCTCACGCTTCATCGTCGAGCTGCCAGCCCGATCGCCGGGCTCGGAGTGACGCCCGCGGGTCCCCAGCTGGCGGGGGTGGCGGCAGGACTTGAGGCGCTGCCGGATTCCTGGTCGTCATGCCTGGAACCGGTCGTGACGGTCGCTGTCATCGTGGACAGCCCTCGCTCGGGGGTCCCCCGACTCCCGTCGAAGTGCTGATCGAGCTCCCGTGGCCTCAAGTCCTGCCACTGGGAAGTGTGGTCGTCGGCTCGTGGACAGGACAGTGACGATGGTCATCGGGGTGAGCTGCACCGCTCGCCATGCTCAGGCGCAGTCGGGGCAGCGGGCGCGGAAGGTGACCTCGACGCTCAGCACGTCGAAGCCGTGGTGCTGCGCCGCAGCGAGGCTCGGGTCGTCTGCGTCCACGTCGCGCATCGTCCCGCAGTCGACGCAGACGAGGTGGTGGTGCCGCTCGCCGACGTTGGGGTCGTAGCGCTTGCGGCCGTCAGCGTGGGTCAGCTCGACCAGCTCGCCGAGCGCGACGAGCTCGTTGAGCGTGTTGTAGACGGTGGCCTGGCTCACCTCGGGCAGGATCGCACGGGCGCGCTCGAGCACCTCGTGCGCGGCGAGGTGCACGTGCTGGCCGGTCATCACCTCGGCGATGACACGACGCTGCGCGGTGAGGCGCCAGTCGTCCCTCGACCGCAGCCGGTCGATGAGCGGTGTCATCACGTGGTGGTCCTTCCATCCTGTCGAACCGTAGCAAGGTCCGGGTTGCTCCGGGCTTGGAACTGTTCTAGGGTCTGGAACACACCCCGTCACACCTTCCACGGAGCCACACGTGTCCGCACCGAGCAAGAACGTCCCGTCCAACCACGACTGGTGGCCCGAGCAGCTCAAGCTCAACGTCCTGCACCAGAAGCACCCCGACGCCAGCCCGCACGGCGCTGACTACGACTACGCCGAGGCGTTCTCGGCCCTCGACGTCGACGCGCTCACCGCCGACGTCGACGCGCTGATGACCGACTCGCAGGAGTGGTGGCCCGCCGACTGGGGTCACTACGGCCCGTTCTTCATCCGCATGTCCTGGCACGCGGCCGGCACCTACCGCCAGACCGACGGTCGCGGTGGCGGTGGCACCGGCGCGCAGCGCTACGCCCCGCTGAACTCGTGGCCCGACAACGGCAACCTCGACAAGGCACGTCGCCTGCTGTGGCCGATCAAGAAGAAGTACGGCGAGGCGATCTCGTGGGCCGACCTGTTCGTGTTCGCGGGCAACCGCGCGCTCGAGACGATGGGCTTCCGGACCTTCGGCTTCGCCTTCGGTCGCGCCGACATCTGGGCGCCCGAGGACGACATCTACTGGGGCCCCGAGACCGAGTGGCTCGACGACAAGGACGCCCGCTACCAGGGCACCTTCGAGACCAACGACCGCGAGCTCGACAACCCGCTCGCCGCGGTCCAGATGGGTCTGATCTACGTCAACCCGGAGGGCCCCAACGGCGTCCCGGACGCGATGAAGTCGGCGCACGACATCCGTCAGACCTTCGGTCGCATGGCGATGAACGACGAGGAGACCGTCGCGCTGGTCGTCGGTGGTCACACCTTCGGCAAGATGCACGGCAACGGCCCCGCTGACAAGGTCGGCGAGGCGCCCGAGGCCGGCAAGCTGCACGAGCAGGGCATGGGCTGGACCAGCTCGCACGAGACCGGGCTGGGTGCGTACACCATCACATCCGGGCTCGAGGGTGCGTGGACCCCGACCCCGACGACGTGGGACAACAGCTACCTCGAGACGCTGTTCGGCCACCAGTGGGAGCTCACCGAGTCGCCGGCAGGCGCCAAGCAGTGGGAGCCCAAGCAGGTCAACGAGGGCTTCATGGTCCCCGATGCCCACATCGAGGGGAAGATGAACAAGCCGGTGATGACCACCGCCGACCTGGCGCTGATCACCGACCCGGCGTACCTCGAGATCTCGAAGCGCTTCCGCGAGAACCCCGACCAGCTCGCCGACGCGTTCGCCAAGGCGTGGTTCAAGCTGCTGCACCGTGACATGGGCTCCGTGGACCGTTACCTCGGCCCGCAGACGCCCGACGAGGTGCTCATCTGGCAGGACCCGGTCCCGGCCCACGAGGGTGCGCTCATCGGTGACGCCGAGATCGCGACGCTCAAGCAGCAGATCGCCGAATCGGGCCTGACCCCGGCGCAGCTGGTGAAGACCGCGTGGGCGTCCGCCTCGACGTACCGCCAGACCGACCACCGCGGTGGCGCCAACGGCGCACGCGTGCGGCTCGAGCCGCAGGCCGGTTGGGACGTCAACGTCAGCTCCGGCGTGGGCACCGTCATCAGCGCGCTCGAGTCGATCAAGGACGCCTCGGACACCAACGTGTCGCTGGCCGACCTGATCGTGCTCGGCGGCTGCGTGGGCGTCGAGCAGGCGGCGAAGGCTGCCGGCCACGACATCACCGTGCCGTTCACCCCGGGTCGCACCGACGCGACGCAGGAGATGACCGAGGTCGACACCTTCGCGTTCCTCGAGCCGAAGGCCGACGCGTTCCGCAACTACATCCAGAAGGGTGGCGGCGTGCTCGCCGAGCACCTGATGGTGGACAAGGCGTTCCTGCTCAAGCTGTCGGCTCCGGAGATGGCGGCGCTCGTCGCCGGCATGCGGGTCATCGGCGCCAACGCCGGTGAGGGCAACACGCACGGTGTGTTCACCGACCGTCCGGGTCAGCTCACGAACGACTTCTTCGTCAACCTCCTCGACATGGGCACCGTGTGGTCGCCCGTCGGTGAGGGCGAGGACGTGTTCGAGGGCAAGGCGCGGGGCAGCGACGAGGTCCGCTGGACCGCGACGCGGGCTGACCTGATCTTCGGCTCGAACTCGCAGCTGCGGGCGATCGCCGAGGAGTTCGCCACCGACGACGCGACCGAGCGCTTCCTGCAGACGTTCGTCGCCGGCTGGGACAAGGTCATGATGAACGACCGGTTCGACGTCAAGGCCTGACGCGGGTCGTACCGCCACAGCAACGACACGACGCCCAGAGCAACCGCTCCGGGCGTCGTGCTGTCGTTGGTCGATGCCGCGCTGCTCAGGCGGCCGGCGTGATCACGTCCTGGTGGTACGACGCGGTGGGGGCCTCGCCGCGGGCAGCGCGGGCCACGGCCTCGGCGCGCGTGACGGTGGCGTGCAGGCGCGGCGGGATGCGGCTCATGTCGATGCCGCTCGGGGAGGAGGTCGTCTGGCGTGCGTCGGGGGTGGCGCTGCGCAGCGACAGGGAGGGTCGCGTCCTCATGGGGTGGTCCTTGCTCGTGTGCACGAGCCGTCGGGGGAAGGCGGGCCTGGCGAACCATGCCCTGAACCACGTTCGGACAAACCCCGAGGCCGGGTGGGTGTCCGTGCGGTCCGGCCGCGGACGCCTGACGTGTGACTACGTGACGGTGGTCGGGGCGACCATGCTCGGCGTCCCATCGGGCGCCAGCTGCGCACGCCCGCGTGTCGTCGGGCTCACAACGTGCGCTGGGTGACACCGAATCCTCGCCTGCAGCGTCCGTTCATGCACTCACCGTCATGAAGCGCCGATGGGAAGGGGTGTGGAAGGTCGTCGATCGGGGCGGCGGGGGAGCCAAGGAGTGGCTGTGGGTGTGCGTGGTGGAGTCCTTGCAGGGATCGCGGCCGTTGCGGTCGCCGGTCTGACCGGTCAGTCGCTGCTCGGGGTGTCGGCACGCTCCGAGCGCTTCGAGACGCTGGCGATGTACGGCGTCGGCGGGATGCCGCTCGTGGACGGTGTCGACCACCGTGACCGCTACGAGGTCGCCGTCGACCACGCCGCGCTGCTCACCGCAGCCGCCGAGTCCGCCGCGACCGATGCCACGCAGGACACGGCTGACGCTCGCGACAGCGACGGGTTCTCGGCGAACGACCGCTACCTCGTCGGTGACCTCGGCGAGGTCGGCTGGGGCGGGCTGCTCGCGATCGGGTCGGGCCGGCGCCTGGCACGTCCGACCGCCGCGGCCGGCACCGGACGCGTGGCGGTGGACGCTGCGGTGCGTGACGCGTTCGAGCAGCTCGCGAGCTCCGTGGAGGAGGTCAACCCGGTCGGCGGCAACCGCTACGAGCTGGTGGGCCGCGCGATGGGCGAGGCCGACGTGGCCGCGATCCCGGGCGTGGTGGGTGTGCAGCCCGTGGGTCTCGTCGAGCCGTTCGTGACCGACGACCCGTACGTGGAGCACCAGTGGGGGCTCGTCAACGACGGTGATGTCGTGGACAACAAGGCCGGCGTGGCCGGCGTGGACGTCGGTCTCGTCGGCACCGTCGGCCTCGCCGACGGCAGCGGCGTGGTGGTCGCGGTGATCGACAGCGGCGTGGACCCGACGCACCCCGACCTCGCCGGTCAGCTGTGGACCAACGACGCCGAGGTGTGCGACAACCGGGTCGACGACGACGACAACGGCTACATCGACGACTGCGACGGCTGGGACTTCGCCCGCGGCGACAACACGCCGTACGACCTCGGCGCGGACAACGTCCACGGCACGCACGTGGCCGGGCTGATCGCGGCCCGGACCGGCGAGGGCGCGGGCATCGCCGCCCTGGCGTCGGGTGCGCGGATCATGTCGCTGAAGGTGTTCGACGGGGGCGCTGCCCCGGACACGCGGGTGACGGCCGCGATCGAGTACGCGATCGACAACGGCGCGCACGTGATCAACCTGTCGCTGGGCGGCTCGCGCCCCTCGGCGTCGATGTTCGCGGCGATCAGCCGGGCGCAGCAGTCCGGCGTGCTCGTGGTTGCCGCGGCCGGCAACACCGGCGGCGACTACGACAAGAAGCCGAGGTACCCCGCGTCCTACGACCTCGACAACGTCATCGCCGTGGGGAGCCACGGCAACGACAGCACGATCTCGAAGTGGTCCAACCACGGGGCGACGAGCGTTGACGTGTTCGCACCCGGCGAGCACGTGCTGTCGGCGATCCCCGGCAACAGCTGGGCGTACATGTCCGGCACCTCGATGGCCGCGCCGATGGTGTCGGCCGTGGCCGCCGTCGCCGCCCAGTCGTGGGACACCCGCGACGCCGCTCAGATCCGCGATGTCGTGCTGGCGGCCGTGGTGACGGACAAGGAGCTGCGCGGCCGGGCCGTCACCGAGGGGCGCGTGTCTGCCCCGCTGGCGCTGAACCCTGACGACGTCCCGCTGGGCGTGCTGGCCGCGACCGTGCAGGGCTCGGGCAAGCAGGTCCCCAACAACGCCGACATGCTGGCGCGCGTGGGGCTACCGGGCGCGGTGGAGGCCGGCGCGCACGTCGACCTCCAGCTCGCACGGATCGAGAAGAAGGAGCCGTACGCGGTGCTCGAGCACCGGCTGGTGGTGACCGTCGGCGGCGTCAGCACGATGCTCACCACCAACGAGAAGGGGATGATCGACGTCCCCGCGCTGACCCCGTCCCAGCAGGTCGCCCTCGAGGAGGGGACGCTGGAGCTGGTCGTGGACACCTACCTGCCCAAGGGCGACTACGCCCTGGTGATCCACGCCACGACCGCGACGCGCCAGCTCGTCGAGCCGGTCGCCGTGTTCCTCGACGTCCACCAGGACCCGAAGCAGGGCGAGACCTGGGAGCACCCGGAGGTCACCGAGCCGGCCCCGGACGCGGATGCGGGGAGCCCTGCTCCCGAGGACGACGAGCCGGTCGACGACGGCACGCCGCCGCCCACCGAAGAGGGCACGCCCCCGCCGACGGACGATGGCACGGACGCGCCCGTCGACGGCGGCCCGGACGGCGGCAGCCCCGGCGCGCCGCAGCCGGATGCGCCGGGCGATGACGCCCCGACGACCGGGGACACCCCGACGCCTGGTGGTGGGACGCCGGCCCCTGGCGCTGGCGACCCAGCAACGGGTGGCGACGCCCCTGCCCCGGGCGCGGGCACGCCCACGCCCCAGCCCGACGACGGTGGCGGTGCGACCAGCCCACCGCCCGGTGACGAGGGCGGCACGCCCGGCACGGGTGGCGGCGAGCGTGGCCCCGACCGTGACGGCCCAGGCGGGGTCGGCGGCGGCGACGGCGCCGGCGAGCCTCCGGCGGGGACGTCGGTGTGGCCCGCGAGCGGCCCGGCGAGCGGTGGCACGTGGCTGACCGTCGACGGCACCTTCGACCCGAGCGAGGTGTACTACGTCCGCATCGGTGACCAGGTGCACGCGCCTGACGTGGTGACCACGTGGTCGCTGGGTCTGACGACGAAGGCCTCGATGCCCGGTCTGCGAGACGTGGTGGTGAGCGGTGCCGGCGAGGAGATCCTGCACCCGGCCGCGTACACCTACGTCGCCGAGGCCGGCGGCGGCGAGGGTCGCTCGGACGCCCCGGCTCCGGACGCCCCCGACGGTGACACGCCCGACGGTGACACGCCAGAGGGTGACGCGCCCGACGGGAACGCGCCGGAGGGTGACGCGCCCGACGGGAACGCGCCGGAGGGTGACGCGCCGGAGGCACCAGGGGGTGACGCCCCGGGCGACGCCCCGGACGCGCCCGGCAGCGACGGGGGCGACGACGGCGAGCGTGAGGTCGCAGGTCCGGACAACCCGCTCGACGGCCGTACACGGGTCGAGGGTGCTCCG
Organism: Nitriliruptoraceae bacterium; assembly: GCA_041579655.1. GTDB lineage: Bacteria > Actinomycetota > Nitriliruptoria > Nitriliruptorales > Nitriliruptoraceae > JBFGFG01. Next base: position 23,948 of record JBFGFG010000001.1, on the reverse strand, counting down.
CGCACCCTCAAGGACGGGATGCGCGTCGACCGGATCATCGGTGGACCGCTGGCCGGTCTGACAAAGCAGCAGTGGCAGCCGAAGGACTGCGACAAGAGGACCAGGACGTGCACGGCCGTCGCGTTGGACGGCTGAGGGCGGGCGCACGCCGGCTCAAGGGCTGGACGACTCCGGTCGACCATCAGGGGTGATGCGACTCGTGCGCACGCCGACAGGACGTCAGGCAGGACACGCAGACCCAGGACGGGGCTGTGACATCGGACCAAGGAGCGGTCGTGGGGACTCGTGTGTACGCCGTGGGCGTCACCGCGATGATCGCTGCGGCGAGCCTCGTCGGCGGCAGCGTGCTGGGGCTGCCCACGACGGACCGGTTCCCGGTGGTGGAGATGTACGGCGTCGGGGAGGTCCCGCCGGTGGACGGCATGGACCTGCGCGAGCGCTTCGAGGTGGCCGTCGACCACGCGCTGCTGCTCGGTGCGGCGGACGAGGCGCGCCGCGCCGCCGGCACGCTCGCGGCGCCGGCCCCGGTGCTGCGCAGCGGCGACGGTCGGCTGCTGCACGACCTCGCCCTGGTCGGCTGGGGAGGGCTTCGCGGGCAACCGCTGCCACGACCCGTGGTGTCCGGCACCGGGCAGGACATCGTCGCCGTGCACGCGGCCGTGACCGACGCGTTCGCCGTGCTCGGGCTCGGGGTCGAGGAGGTCAACCCCGTCTCGGGCAACCGCTACGAGCTCGTCGGCACCTCGCTGACCGACACCGAGCTGCGCGCGATCGAGGGTGTCGTCGACGTCAACCTCGTCGGGCTGGTCACGCAGACGGTGTCGGACGATCCGCACCTCGGCAGCCAGTGGGGCCTGGAGAACACCGGCCAGCAGATGCGCGGTCGTCAGGGCGTGGCCGGCATCGACATCGGCTTCGAGGAGACCCTCGCGCAGGCCACCGGGGCAGGCGTGGTCGTGGCGATCATCGACTCCGGCATCCAGATGGACCACCCGGACCTCGCTGGTCGCTTCTGGACCAACACCGACGAGACGTGCGGCGACGGCCGCGACGACGACGGCAACGGGTACGTCGACGACTGCCACGGCTGGGACTTCGTCAACGGCGACGGCACCGCGTACGACCTCGGCGTGGACAACCAGCACGGCACCCACGTGGCTGGCATCGTCGCTGCGGCGTCCGGCAACGGCGTGGGCGTGGCCGCGCTCGCGTCCGGTGCGACGATCATGCCGCTGAAGGTGTTCCAGGGCGGCTCCGCCCCGACCACCCGCATCACCGCAGCGATCGACTACGCCGTGGCCAACGGCGCCGACATCATCAACATGTCGCTGGGCGGTCCGTCCTCGACGCCGTCGATGGAGGCGGCGCTGCGCCGTGCCGAGGCAGCCGGCGTGCTCGCGGTGATCGCCTCGGGCAACGACGGCAAGGACAACGACGCGAGCCCGACCTTCCCCGCGTCCTACCCGCTGGGCAACATCATCTCGGTCGGCAGCCACGCCGTGGACGGCGCCGTGTCGAGCTGGTCCAACTACGGGCGCAGCTCGGTCGACCTGTTCGCGCCCGGCGAGCACATCCTCTCCACGCTGCCCGGCGACACCTGGGGCTACCTCTCCGGCACCTCGATGGCGGCTCCGATGGTCGCGGCGATGGCCGCGGTGACGGCGCAGTCGTGGGGCACCACGGACGCGGCGACGGTGCGCTCGCACCTGCTGGACGCCGTGGTCACGGACGCCGTGTACGCCGGTCGCGCCGCGACCGACGGTCGGGCGTTCGCGCCGTACGGCCTGTCCGGCACCGAGGTGCTCGGCCAGCTGAGCGGTTCGTTCTCGGGCATCGCGCAGCGCGACCCGGGGCTCGTGGACGCGCGGGTCACGGCACGGCTGCGGGGCGCGGTCGCCTCCGGCGTCCAGCTCGAGCTGCAGCTCGCGCGGCTGTACGAGGGCAGCATCCACGCCGTGGTCGAGCGCGACGTGACGCTCACCCGCGCCGGGGTGACCAGCGCGACGGTCACCGACGAGGTCGGGCGTGTCGCCGTCGAGGGCCTGACCGACGAGGAGCGCGCGGCGCTCTCCGAGGGGTCGTTGACCCTCGCGCTGGACGTCGACCTGCCGGCAGGTCGCTACGTGCTGGCGCTGGGCGCGACGACCTCCGACGGCGCGGTGCTGGACCCGATCGCTGCGTTCTTCACGGTCGGTGATGTCGACGAGCCCGGTTGGGGTGGCGGCGTTGGGGGCGGCTCCGGCGACGGTGGCGGTCCCCCCGACGGTGGCGGTGGCGAGACGACCGGCGACGGCGGCGGCCTGCCGGGTGTCGGCGGTGGCGACGGGTCGAGCGGCGGTGGCGGCGACGGCGTCGTGATCACCCCGCCGAGTGGCGGATCCGGCGGTGGCTCGGGCGGCGACTCCACCGGTGGCGGCGCGAACGACGGTGGCACGGGTGGTGGCGGCACGGGTGGCGGCGGCACTCCTGGTGGCGACACGGGCGGTGGCGGTAGCGGCGACGGCATCGTGATCACCCCGCCCGGTGGCGGGGGCGGGTCGACCGGCGGCGGTGGGTCGGCCGGCGACGGCGGATCCGCAGGTGGCGGTGGCTCGACCGGCGGGGGTGGCTCCGGCGGAGGCCAGCCGGCAGCACCCAGCTACGTCAGCCCGTCATCGGGTCCGGACTCGGGTGGCCAGTGGGTCACGATCGAGGGTGAGTTCGACGCGGCGAAGTCGTACTACGTCCACATCGGCGACACGATCCACCAGCCGTCGATGGTCACCTCGTGGGCGCTCGGCATCGTCACCCGGGCCTCGACCGCCGGTGCGAAGGACGTCACGGTGTACGAAGGGCGCGCGCAGCACGTCGCGTACGCCCAGGCGTACACCTACACCGCGGCGGCGAACGGCGGCGGTGGCGGTGGTGGCGGCGGCGGTGGGGGTGGCGGCGACGAGCCGGCACCGCTGCCCGGTGAGGGTGGCGGCGGCGACGTCCCGCCCGAGGGCGGTGGCACGCCGGCACCCGGCGCGCAGGACGGCGGCCTGACCGCAGGCGAGCCGTTCGAGACGAGCGACGGCATGCGGCTGGACCGGATGACCGGTGGCCCGCTCGCCGGGCTGACCGTCACCGACTGGCAACGCCGGGGCTGTCAGAGCAACACGTGTGCCGGCGTTCGGCTCAACGGCTGACGCTCAGCGCTCCTGGTGGACCTGTTCGGTCGAGGCCGGCTCGGCTTCGAGTCCGTCATGGTCGCGGGTCTGCTCCATGTGCTGCAGCGCCGCGCGGAGCTGGGCGCGGTTGGTGTCCTGCGCCGCAGTCGTGGAACCGTTGCCGAGGAAGTCCGCGACGGCGTGGATCGTGCGGTCGTCGACGTCGTCAGCGATGACCGTTGGCGACGGGCCGCCGCCTTCGACGTCACCGTCCGAACCGTGCGTGTCGTAGCTGGTCATGACGGGCCCCCGGTGGCGTTCACCTAGGAGCGTCACCTGCAGGACTCGCTGACGCCATCTCAGTTTCTGGCGTATCAGACATAGTGGACGATGGCGAGCGCTTGACGCGCGCATCGGCTGTGTAGCCGACGCTCACTCGGCGGTGGGGGTGGTCACTTCCGAGCGTTCGGTGCCACCGCGAGCACGCAGCGCGACCGCGGACGCGAGCGCGATCGCTGCCACGCCGAGCGCGCCGCCGCCCGTCGCCGCGAGAGACCCGGTGTCGTCGTCCCTGCCGCCGTCACCCGTGCCGGTGGCGTTGCCGGTCACCGGTGCACCGACGTCGCTGAGGTCGAACGGCACGGGCAGCACGAGCTCGACGTTGCGGTCCTCCGGCTCACCGAGCCCGGCCGTGACGCCTCGCTGCGGGTCGTTGACGCCGAGCTCGCGCGCGATGGAGGCCAGCGCGAGCACGTCGCTGGACAGCTCCGCGGACGCCGGTCCGGCGTGGTCCACCAGCGTGCCGAAGATCGACAGCGTGCCGTCCGCGTTGTCGACCAGCTCGATCAGCCGGCTCTGCTGCGGGAAGTCGATGTGCGCTGCGGTGGAGATCTCCCAGAAGCCCGACGTCTGGCTGGTGGGGTCCGGGTACGGCGTCACGCGGTTGACGTGGCTGTGGCCGTTGACCCACGCCACGACGTTGCCGAAGCGGTGCAGCAACTCCTCGACGGCGGGGCCCTGGGCGCGCTGCTCGGGGATCGCGGGGTCCGGGAAGGGGTTGTTGAGGGTCCGCAGGTTGTGGTGGCTGAACAACAGCACGAGGTGGTCCGTGACGTCGTGCTCGACCACCGTCCCGCCGGCGTCGACGTAGCGACGGCTGTGGGCCACGAGCTGGGACTCCAGCCACGCGAGCTGCGCGGCGCCGATGGAGCCGTCGGCGTAGCCGCCGCGGTTGACGGTGTCGAGGCAGATGCCGAGCACTCCCTCGGCGATCTCGAAGGTGTAGTAGAGGACGAGCGAGTCCAGCGCGTCCTGGGTGTAGCCGTGGCCCGACGGTCCCGGCGCGGACGGCGAGTCGAGGTGCGCCTGGATCCAGCTCCGCACCGAGACGGTGCTCCGCTGCGGATCGGCCGTGACCGGCCGGCCCGGGCCGGCGAACGCAGCAGCGAGGGCGTTGGGGTCCTGCGCCTGGATCCCGTCGATGATGTCGGCGCCGGTCACCCCGGCGGGTCGGTTGAACACCTTCACCGGCCCGGTCGCGATGCCCTCGAGCACGGGGTTGGCTGGCATGTTGCCTTGCAGCAGGCCATCGTGGTTGCCGTAGCACGAGTACCAGCGCACGCCGATGCCGGTGGTCTGGAACGGGGTGATGGCCGACTCGAAGAATCCGGGCATGGACGGGAACCCGAACAGCGTCTTGTAGCGGTCTGGCCCCTGGATGTTCCCCGTCTCCTCGGGGTGCCAGTAGTGCAGGTCGTAGGTGGTCGGGTCGTCGTCCTGGACGCCCTCGTAGCGCGTGAGGTCGCCGGAGTTCGGCGTCAGCTGGCTGCCGCCGTCAAGCAGCTGCATGAACCACGCCAGCTCGTTGGCCTGCTGGTTGTCGATGTTGTCGCCTGTCGAGACGCAGGCGTCGTACGCGCGTCCCGTGATCGGGCCGCCGCCGACGGCGCGCACGGCCCGGTTCATCGCCTCGGAGATCTGTGTGCACAGCATCTCCTGGGCCCAGTGGGCGCTGTCGAACGGGACGCTGCCCTGCGGTGGGTCCGCGTCCCGGTCCAGCCACTCCACGCGAGCGGGGCTCTGGGCGTCCACGACGTGCACGTCGGTGAGGTGCACGATGGACGCGATCGCGCGACGTGTGACGTCGCGCCCGGTCGCTGCCTGGGTGTTGAGCTCCCGCACGAGCGTCGGCCAGCCCGGGGTCTCCACCAGCTTGACGTACGCGCCGTCCCCGGCCGGTCCGAACGCGCTGGCGAGGGTCGTGCCATCGGGGGACGCGGACATCGCCATCGTGCGTGCGCGGGCCTGCGCCACGCCGGGCGCCCACACGGACGCGCCCCAGGTGGCCGCAGACAGGGCGGCGCCTCGCTGGAGGAAGGTGCGTCGTGTCAGCCTGCGTTCCATCGTGCGCCCCATCGGGTCCTTGCGCGACGACTCGTCAGCCGTGCGCCGCCGACGAACGTTAGGTGGTCGTGCGACCGCTCGTGGCGGATGGGGGTGCTCGGATCCGTGACGACCGCTCCCGCACGTCGCGGCGGCGAGGGGCGCACGCCCCCACCAGTAGCCTCCGGCGCGCGCGACACAACGGGAGCGGAACGTGGCGATGGGTCCGGCACAGGTGCGTCGCACCGTCTCACGACTCGGAGCCACGCTCGTGAACGGGTTGGAGGTGGCGCGCTTCGGCGGGCTGCGCACCGACCTCGCGCCGGCGCCGCACCGGGTGGTCGGTCGGGCAGGCATCGCGCAGCTGCGCCGCTACTTCCCGGCGGACCTCGCGCCGGACGCCCCGGTCGTGGTGCTGGTGCCACCGCTGATGCTGACCGCGGAGGTCTGGGACGTGTCGCCGGCCACCTCGGCCGTCGCGGCGCTGCACGGGCTCGGCCTCGACGTGTGGGTGGTGGACTTCGGCAGCCCCGAGCACGCCGAGGGCGGCAGGCACCGCACGCTTGCAGACCACGTCGAGGCCGTGAGCCTCGCCGTGGACTCCGTGCGCGAGACCACGGGACGCGACGTCCACCTCGGCGGCTACTCCCAGGGCGGGATGTTCTGCTACCAGGCGGCGGCGTACCGCCGCAGCGAGGGCATCGCGTCGGTGGTGACGTTCGGCTCGCCGGTGGACGTGCACCGGGCCGTGCCGTTCGGGCTGCCGTCGGAGCAGGCGACCGAGCTCGTCGCCCGGCTGGTGCGCTCGGTGTTCGAGTCCTCCGCCGTGCCCGGGTGGATGACCCGCACCGGCTTCAAGCTGCTGGACCCGGTCAAGACGGTGCGCTCGCGCATGACGTTCATCCGGCAGCTGCACGACCGCGACTCGCTGCTGGACCGCGAGCCGCAGCGTCGCTTCCTCGACGGCGAGGGCTTCATCGCCTGGCCCGGCCCCGCGCTCGCTGAGTTCGCCGAGCAGTTCGTCCAGCACAACCGCATGCTGTCCGGTGGCTTCACCATCGGCGACCGCATGGTGTCGCTGTCGGACATGACCATCCCCGTGCTGACCTTCGTCGGTGAGGTGGACGAGATCGCCGCGCCGTCGACCGTGCGCGCGATCGGTCGCGCCGCGCCCGGCGCCGACGTCCACGAGGTGCTGCTGCGCACCGGGCACTTCGGGCTGGTGGTCGGCGGCCGCGCGGCGGAGCTCACCTGGCCGACCGTCGCCGGCTGGATCCGGCACCACGACCTCGGCGAGCCGATGCCCGAGCTGGTCGGCGACCCCGGTGAGGCCGAGAGCGCGCACCCGATGGACGCTCGGCTGCCTGACGCGCTGCAGACCGCGTCGATGGCCGCGGGCTTCGGCTTCGACCTCGCCCGCTCGGTGGTGACCACGGTCGGTCGCACGCTCGGCTCGGCGGGGGACCTCGCCGGCGCTGCCGCGGAGGCGCTGCCCCGCATCCTGCGGCTGGAGCGGGTCGGCGCGGACACCCGCGTCTCGCTCGGTCGGCTGCTGGCCGAGCAGGCACGCAGCCGACCGTCCTCGACCTTCTTCCTGTTCGAGGGGCGCGGCTACTCGTACGCCGACGCCACGGTCCGCGTGGACAACGTCGTGCGCGGCCTGCTGTCGGTGGGCGTGCGACAGGGCGAGCACGTCGGCGTCGTGATGGACACCCGGCCCTCGGGGCTGGCGGCCATCGCCGCGATCAGCCGCATCGGCGCCGTCGCGGTGCTGCTGCGGCCGGACGGTGACCTCGAGCGTGAGGCGCGGCTCGGCTCGGTGCAGCGCGTGCTGTGCGACCCGGAGCACGCGGCGGCCGCCGTGGCCGCGCTGCGCGTGCCGGTGCTGGTGCTCGGCGGCGGGGGCCAGCAGCGTGACCTCGGTCCCGACGTGCTGGACATGGAGCGCATCGACCCCGACGTGGTGGAGGTCCCCGGCTGGTACCTGGCCGACCCGGGCCGTGCGAGCGACCTCGCGTTCGTGCTGTTCACCGGCTCCGGCGAGAACACCCGCGCCAACCGCATCAGCAACCGCCGCTGGATGCTCAGCGCGCTGGGCACCGCGAGCGCGGCCTCGCTCACCGAGTCCGACACCGTCTACGGCATCACCCCGCTGCACCACCCGTCCGGTCTGATGACCGCGATCGGCGGCGCGATCGCCGGTGGCGCCCGCCTCCCGCTGACCGCCGACCACGACCCGGACACGTTCTGGACCGAGGTCCGGCGCTACGGCGTCACCGTGGTGGCCTACACCTGGACGCTGTGCCGCGACCTGGTCAACGCCCCGCCGGACCCGCGCGAGGCACACCACCCCGTGCGTCTGTTCCTCGGCAGCGGCATGCCGGTCAGCGTCTGGCGTCGTGTGCTGGAGCGCTTCGCGCCGGCGACGGTGCTGGAGTTCTACGCCTCCACCGAGGGGCAGGCCGTGCTGGCCAACCTCGACGGCCGCCGGGTCGGGGCGAAGGGCCGCGCGATCCCCGGCTCGGTCGAGGTGGCGGTCGCTCGCTACGACCTCGAGGCGCGACGTTTGGTGGTGGGTGAGGACGGGCTCGCGGCGCGCTGCGCCCCGGGCGAGATCGGGCTGCTGCTGGCGCGGGTGCCGAGCGACAGCCGTGCGGTCTCCACCAGCCCGCTGCGCAGCGTGTTCGCCGCCGGCGACGCCTGGCGCTCCACGGGCGACCTGTTCACCGTCGGGGCCGACGGGCAGCACCACCTCCAGGGGGCGGTGTCGTCGCTGCTGCGCACCGACGGCGGCTTCGTCGCCACCACGGCCGTCGAGGACGCCGTCCAGTGGTGTCCTGGCGTTGACCTCGCGGTCGCGTACGGCGTCCCGGCCGAAACCGGGCGCGTGGTGCTGACCGTCGCGGTCACGTTGGAGCCCGGGTGCGACGGGCTGGACCTCGAACGGCTCGGGCGAACGGTCACCGACCGCCTCAGCGCCGGATCCGTCCCGACCGTCGTACGGATCGTGGACGAGATCCCGGTCACCACCTGGTACCGACCGCTGGCCGGGCCGCTGCTCGAGCAGGGGCTGCCGGCGAAGCGTGCATGGGTGTGGCACCCCGCCGACCGGCGCTACGAGCCGCTCAGCGCCGCGATGCGGGACCGACTGCTCGCCGGCGAGCGCGTCTGGTCACGCTGAGCGAGGCAGGTTCGAGGTCGGGGCCGGACGAGCTCAGGCTGCGATCAGCGCGTCGCGCACGTGCTCGGTCGTGAACGGCTTCGAGAGCCAGCCGATGCCGAGCTCGATCGCGAGCTCGCGTAGCTGGCCCGGCGTGATGGCGCTGACCAGCATCGTGTGCTTCGGCTCGACGCCGAGCGAGCGCAGACGACGGAGCAGCTCCGGGCCGTCCATCTCCGGCATCGAGACGTCGAGCAGCAGGACGTCGGGCACCGCGCTGCGGCACGCCGCGAGGGCCTCGCTGGGCCGACCGACGGTGATCGCCTCGTGCCCCAGCGACTGCACGGTCAGGCGCAGCAGCAGCTGCACGTCTGGCTCGTCGTCACAGATAAGAACTCGCACGGTGCCCCCCAGGGTCATCCGTGAACAACGGTACGTATGTCCCGACTTCGCGCTCGTCGTGGCCCGGGCGCCTCCGGCGAATCGGGCAGGTGCGGGCGCAGGGCGGTGCATGACGGCCGTACGGCCGTCATGAGCCATGCGCGTCAGCCGACGGAGCGGAGCGCAGGGCGCTCGGCACGGCGCAGCGCGGCGTCGGTGGGCTCGTGGCGCCCGGTCGCGTGACCGAGCACGGCGGCTGCACCGCCCGTCTGCCACAGGTGGCGCAGGTCCACCGCCTCGTGCAGCACGGGGACGAACCGGTCGACCAACGGCGCGGCCACGTCGAGCGGCCCGAGCTGGGCGACGCCCCGGCCGCCGAGGTCCACGACCCAGCCGAGGTCCATCAGGCTGACCGAGCGGGGGAGCCGACCCCGAGCGATCAGCGCCGCGTTGCGCCCGGCCGCTCGGCCCGACTGCACCGCGATCTGGGCGGACTGGGCCGTCACGCGACCCAGCAGGTCTCGGGTCGCGGCGACGTCGCCCGCCGCCAGCACCCGGCCGCTGACGCGCAGCTTGCGGTCCACCAGCAGCCGCCCCTCGCTCGTGGGCGCGTCGGGCAGCAGCGCGTGGCCGTCCGCCGCGACGCCGGTCGCCCACACCACGACACCGTCGAGCTGCTGCCCGTCGCAGAGCACCACGCCGTCCGGCATGACGCGGTCCACGGTGGTCTGCAGATGCACGCAGACGCCGCGCTTGCGCAGCAGCGTGGAGGCGCGCCGCCCGAGCGGGGCGTCGAGCTGGCCGAGCACGCGGTCGCTGGCCTCGACGAGATGGACGTCGAGCTGGCGGTGCTGGAGCGCGGCCTCGCTGGCCAGCTGCACGCCGGTCGAGCCGGCGCCGACGATGATCAGGCGGTCGGTGTCGGGCAGCGTGGCTCGCAGCCGCAGCGCGTCCGGTGCGTCGCGCAGGGTCCACGCGTCGCGCGCGTCGAGACCAGGCACAGGCGGCAGCTTGGGGCCAGCGCCGATCGTGACCACCACGGCGTCCGCCTCGAGCACGCGGCCGTCGTCGAGCTGCACCGCTGGTCCGTCGACGTCCACGGCCTCGGCGCGGGCGCGCACCAGGGTGGCGTCGACCAGGGCGTGCAGCGGCGCCCACGCGTCCCCCGCGGGTCGGCGGCCGGCGGCCACAGCGGCCAGTCGTGGGGCGAGGTCGTGCTGGCCGGTGGGGTCCACCAGCGTCACGCGGGCACCCGCGTCACCCGCCGTCCGGGCCGCGTGCACGCCGGCGTACCCGGCGCCGAGCACGAGCACGTGTGGGCTGTCGCTGCTGGGCACTGAGGCTCCGTCGGTGGGTGGCTGGTGGCCGGGCTGCGTCACGCCTCGGGGAGGGGTGTCAGCAGCTGGTCGACGGGGGCATCGTCGTCTATCAGCACCGCGGCGTCACCGACGAAAGCCCGGAGCGATCCGTCGGCGGTCGAGATCGCGGCCTCGTCGTCGCCGCGAGCGGCGTTACGGGCCAGGATCCCGGCGACGTCGATGGGGCTGTCCGACGCCACGATGACGAAGTTGCCACCCTCGCTGTCGTCGCGCGGGCCGAGCCGCTCCGCCGGGGTGAACGCGGCAACGTGCTCGAACACCGCAGCGAGCGTCGCGAGCTCGGCGCGGGCGAAGTCGCGCGGGCCGTAGTCGATCATGTTCAGGGCGTAGGTGCCGTCGGGCCGCAGCTTCGCCTTCACCAGCCGGATGAACTCCTCGGTGGTGAGGTGCCACGGCACCGAGACCCCACCGAACGCGTCGCCGATCACCAGGTCGGCCTCCCCGTCGGGCAGGTCGGCGAGCGTCAACCGGGCGTCGCCGGTCACGATGCGCACGTCCCCGCCCGGCACGAAGCCGAGCTCGTCGATCGAGAGCTGCACCAGCAGCGGGTCGAGCTCGAGCACGGTCGAGACGGTGCCGGGGTGCTCGGCGCGCAGGTAGCGCGGGAAGGTGAAGCCACCACCACCGATGTGCACGGCGTCGATCGCCTCGCCGTCGGGGTAGGTGGCCGCGATCACGTCCGAGAGCGTCTGGGCGTAGGTGAACTCGAGGTAGCTGGGGTCGTCGAGGTCGACGTAGCTGTGTCGCAGGGTGTCGAGGCGCAGCACGCGTCCGCTCGGGCGCGCCTCGTCCACCTCGATCGTGGCGCAGAAGTACGGCGACTCGAACTCGCACGGGCCGGTGCTCAGCAGCGAGAGCCCGCTGAGCACGACGGCGGCCACGGCGAGCTGGGGGCTGCGGGAACGCGAGCCCGGGGCGCGGAACGCCAGCACCACGCCGAGCACCACCAACCCGCCGGCGACGCCGCGGAGGGTCGGGCGCGTGGGGAAGTTCGACACCAGCACGAAGCCGGTCACGAAGGTGCCCACGATCGCGCCCGCGGTGCCGATGGCGGAGAGGCGCCCGACGATCGCGCCGGTCTCGCCGAGGTCGTCGAGCCGCAGCTTGACGATGACTGGGGACACGGCGGACAGCACGGCGGCCGGCGCGAAGAAGCCCAGCGTCGTCAGCGTGACGATCGTGACGGCGTCCCCGCCGCGCAGCCCGGCGCCGAGGGTGTCGACGATCGGGATCGACAGCATCGACAGCGCCCCGCCGACGGCGATCAGCGGCCCCAGTAGGCGACCGGGGTCGGCGCGGTCAGCAGCACGACCACCCAGCCAGGCACCCAGCGAGATACCGGCGAGGATGGTGCCGATGATGCCCGTGAACGTCTCCAAGGTGACCCCCACGTAGGGGGCGAGGAGGCGGCCGGCAAGGGTCTCGAGGACCAAGACGGCGGCGGACGTCACGAAGACGAGGGAGGCGGCGGCGCGTGAGCTCATGGTCGGGAGCGTACGGCCGTCCGGGCGCCCCCTCGGACAGCGCGCGGTCGTCGTGTAGTCTGACTCTCTGTAGTCACTTTGGTGCTCTTTGTTGCATAACTCTATAGAGGTTGATAGCCTTAAGTGACTAGCCCCTCACTTGGAGTGACCGTGCAGATGAGTCCCCGGATGGCCAGAGCTCTCCTTCTCGTCGCGGCCGGCGTCGCGATCGCATCGCTCCCGGCCAGCCCGACCGTCGTGCGCGCGACGCTCACCAACGTCGGCGACACGGTGAGCGAGCTCGTCATCCCGGAGGGCGAGTCCACGGACGACGAGCGCTACGACGCTGCACCCGCTGAGTCCGAGGGGCACGTGCACGCTGCGTTCGCAGCGTTGCGTTCCGCCCCGACGGTGACGGTGCCGATCAGCCCCGTGTGCGACGGGCTCGACGCGCTGCCGTTGGGGCTGTGCACGCACGGGCCGGACCACGCCCCTGCCGCCGCGGCGAACGGCAACTCGCCCGGCGACGCCGTGGCGCAGCGATCGATCGGCTGCATCGGCTCCGGGGCCGACGGTCAGCGCGTGGAGGTGCTGTACGTGCGAGGCCCCGGCCGTCCGGCTGCGTCGTCGTCGCGCGTCGCGTCGATCCGCAGATGGGTCGAGCAGGTGGAGTGGACGGTCCAGGCGTCGGCCGAGCGTCTCGGCGGCGAGCGCCGCGTCCGTTGGCGCACCGACAGCCGCTGCGACGCGGTGGTGAGCTCGGTCGCCGTGTCGAGCGCGGCCCTCACCGACTTCTCGAGGACGATCAGCGAGCTCGCGGACCGTGGCTACGACCGGCGCGACCGGAGCTACATGCTGTTCGTGGAGAGCACCCGCTACTGCGGCATCGCCACGGCACCGCGCGACGACAGCGGGACCAACAACGTCTCCACCCGCAGCGCCGGCTACGCGCGGGTCGACACACCGTGCTGGAGCGCCGGCGACAAGGGCTACCACTCGATCGCGGCGCACGAGCTGATGCACACCCTGGGCGCGGTCCAGCGCTCGGCGCCGCACGGCACGTCGCGCGGACACTGCTCCGACGAGCAGGACCTGCTGTGCTACGACGACGGGGCGGGCACGACGATGCAGGTGGTGTGCCGCGACGGTGACGGCAGCACCTCCGGTGCCGGTGACGCCAACGACCGGCTGCTCGACTGCCGTGGCGACGACTACTTCCACCCCTCGCCTCGCAGCGGCTCGTACCTCGCGAAGCACTGGAACACGGCCGACCATCCGCGGCTCCATGACCCGAGCGCCCCGCCGCCCAAGCCGAAGCCGACGTTGCTCGGCAACCCCGTCGGCTACGTGCTGGGCCTCGGCTCCCACTAGGTTCGCGCACACGAAGAGAGCCCCGACCGTGAGGTCGGGGCTCTCTTCGCTTCAGGGGAAGTTGCGGTGCTCAGCAGCCCGGGTTGGCGGCAGGGTCCCGCGGGCAGTTGGGCGTCCAGTACGCCGCGCCAGCGAGCCCGTCGCGGATCACGCCGGTGTCGTAGAAGTGGCGCTTCTGGTCGGCGCCGATCGGCGCCTTGCGCGGGTCGCTGTGCGGGTCCTGCCCGAGGGCCGCAGGCGGCACGTTGGCTGACGGCGGGATCGGGTTGCCGGAGTCGAAGTACACCATCGCCGAGCCGCTGGGAGCGACGCCGTCGAGGAAGTCGTCGAAGCCGAACATGCGCTGCGCCGAGCCGTCGGCCCAGTGGCGGCCGAACGCGAGCGACGAGCCGAGCAGCTCAGCGCCCATCGTGCGCGCCTGCACCTCGGCCGAGACGTTGGCGACCTGGTAGTCGCCGAGCGCCACGTGGATCAGCACCTGGTGGGCCGGGGTGTTGGGGTACGGGTCGCTGGTGGCGTGCGCGGCGTAGCCGTTGGTCTCGGAGCGGTCCCAGACCTGCTGCACCAGCGCGAACACCAGCTGCTGGTCGATCTTGTCGGGGTAGAACGCGTACATGATGTCGCCGTACGCGCCCTCCCAGTCGACCGAGCGGTTCAGCAGCGTCGAGTAGTTCATGCCGGCGACGCCGACGGTGGCCTTGGTGAAGTCCGGGGCGACCGCGGTGAGCGCGCCACCGATGATGGCGCCCTGCGAGTTGCCGTCGTACACCAGCTCGCCGCCGAAGACGGGGGTGCCGTCTTCGCGCTGGAACGCCGGGTCGGAGGCGAGGCCGTCGGGGTGCACCAGCGCGCGGCCGACCAGCAGGAAGTTGAGCATGCCCTGCTGCGCCCGGTCGGCGAGCGACGGGAAGTTGCCCATGTCCGCGAGGATGGTCGCGACGTTCGCGACGTCCTCGGTGGCCATGCCGGCCCAGTCCACGCCGCACGGCATGAAGCCGCGCTCACGCATGCGGGCGACCGAGCTGCCCTGCGACTCGCCCTTGCTGCCGAGCAGCCCGTGGCCGTACAGCATCGGACGGGCCGCGACGCCGTCGGTGACCACCGACGTCGGGACGTTGCAGACGAACTCGGCGGTGAACACCGGCGCGGCCGGGTTGACCATCGGCAGGTCCGTGGGGGACGGGCTGAGGTTCTCGGGGCCGTAGTAGAACCGGGAGCCAGGCACGTTCTGGGCGTAGATGTCGCCGGCTCCGGGCAGGCCGGGGTACTCGAAGCCTGCGCTGTTGGCCGTGTCCTGCGGCAGCGTGAGGAAGTTCGGCACGTCCACGGTGCCGGTCACCCGGTACGCGGTGTCGCTGTTGTTGATCTGCTCGACCTTGGTGACCTCGTACGCCGGGGCATCACCCTCGACCACGAGGTCCGCGAGGTCGGTGTCGCCGAGCATCGCGAAGGACTGGTCGCGGATCGCCAGCATGCGGCCCGCGAGCCCCTCGGCGGAGGCGATGGTGAAGTCCCAGGCGAGGATCAGCTCGTCGCGCTCGACGCCGGCCGTGGTGAGGTCGCCGAGCAGACGGCGGTAGCGCCCCTCGGGTGAGGTGGCCTTCGCGCCGGAGAGGTCGGCGTCACGGATGGCAGCGAACGCTGCGCCCGCCTCGACGGCCGTGCCGTCGGTGCGGACCAGATCGCGCAGGCCGATCACGTAGCGGTGGCTCTCGGTGAAGTTCACCAGCGGACGGATGATCAGCGTGCGCTCGTCGTCGGCGGTCGCCGGGTGGGTGTCGAGCTCGGCGAAGTAGGGGTGGCGCTCGCCGGTGTCCGCGTCGAGGAGCACGATCGGTGCATCAGCGGCGAGGCTGAGCTCCGGCGTGTCGAGCATCGCACGGTCGGTGCCGAACGAACCCTCGAGGTCGAGATCCTCGATGAACGTCAGCACGGGCGAGCCCGGCGACCAGCCGTCGTTGCGGTTCCACTCGCTGACGTCCATCGGCTTGGCGCCGACGCTGCGCGGCATGCCCTCGGCGGGCAGGTTGATGCGCACGCCGGTGGCGGTGCGCCCGTCGAGCACCGTGAACAGGTCGTTGGGGAACGGCAGCAGGCAGCGGCTGGCGTCCGTGGGGTCGCAGCGGCCGACAGCGTCAAGCACCGGGGCGAGCTCGTCGGCGTTGCGCGTGCTGTTCGGCAGCGCGGGCACGGCGGCGATCGCGGTGAGCGCGGTGACTGCTGTCAGGGCGCGGAGGAGGGGTGAACGCACGATGGCCTCCCGGGTACAGGTGCGTGGATGTAGGAGGGTTTCGCCGCACGACCACCCGCCTCCCGCCGGACGGCACCCCGAATCCCCACCCCAGCGTTGTGACGCGTCACACCGCAGGGGTCGGAGCTCCTCGACGGCACCGCCGAGCGGGCGACCTTCCAGCCGAGGGAGGTCTACGGTCGGTCGGGGTCAGGAGGCCAGCGTGGATCTGCAGCCGCACATCGTGGGCCGGCCATCCCGCGGTGACCTGGTGGCCGGGCTCAGCGTCGCGTTCGTGCTGGTGCCGCAGGCCGTCGCGTACGCGGTGCTCGCTGGGCTGCCGCCCCGATCGGGGCTGGTCGTGGCGGGGATATCGACCGTCATCGCGGCGCCGTTCGTGTCCTCGCCGCTGCTGCAGACCGGTCCGACCGCGATCACGTCGTTGCTGACGTTGGGAACGTTGACGGCCGTCGCGGCGAGCACCGGCGCTGACGTGGTCGGGCTGGCGGCGCTGCTGGCGCTCCTCGTGGGCGCGGTCCGGGTCATGGTGGCGGTCCGACGAGCCGGTGAGGTCGCCTACCTGGTGTCCGAACCGGTGCTCGTCGCGTTCACCGCGGCGGCCGGCTTCGTCATCGTGCTCAGCCAGCTGCCGAACCTGCTCGGTACGTCCGTCGAGGCCGGCGGCGTGGCCACCAGGGCCGCGCTCGCGCTGCTGGACGTCGGCGGTTGGAACCCGGCAGCGATCCTGATGGGCGTGAGCGCGCTGCTGCTGGTGCTCGGAGCGGCGCGGATCCACCCGTTGGTGCCGGGCGTGCTGCTGGCCGCGGCCGGCGGGATCGTGGCGCAGCGCGTGCTGAGCACCTCCGCGCAGGTCGTCGGCGTGATCCCGTCAGCGCTGCCGCGGCTGTCGCTCGACCTGCCGTGGGGGGCCGTGCCAGCGCTCGCCGTGCCCGCCCTGGTGATCGGTCTGGTGGGGTTCAGCGAGGCCTCCGCGATCGCTCGGTCGTTCGCCACGGACGCGGGGGAGAGGTGGGACTCGGACCGGGAGTTCCTCGGGCAGGGCGTCGCGAACCTCGCCGCGGGCCTCGTCGGCGGCATGCCGGTGGGAGCGTCGTTCTCCCGCAGCGCCGTGAACCGCAGCGCTGGGGCCACCTCGGCCTGGAGCGGTGTGGTCACCGGTGCGCTGGTGCTGCTGGCGCTGCCCTTCATGGACGTCATGGCGCAGCTGCCGCGTGCTGTGCTTGCCGGGATCATCGTCGCGGCCGTGGTCGGGCTGCTCGACCTGCGCCCGATGCTCGAGCTGCGGCGCTACTCGCGGCAGCAGTTCGGCATCGCCGTGACGACCTACAGCCTGACGGTGCTGTTCGCGCCGCAGATCCAGTGGGCCGTGCTGATCGGTGTGCTGCTGGTGATCGCCGCGCACCTGCGGCGCGAACGCAAGCTCGTGATCGATCACCGGATGGTCGAGGCGACCCTGCATCTGCAGCCGATCGGTCTGCTGCACTTCGGGTCCGTGCAACGGTTCGAGGAAACCGTCAGGGAGCTGCTGCGTGCGCATCGTGGGCAGGTCGAGCATCTCATCGTCCACCTCGATCAGGTCGGACGTACGGACGTGACGGGGGCGTTGGTGCTGCGCCGGCTGCTCCGCGAGGCGGCGGGTGTCGGCATGTCGGTCGAGGTGGACGGCCTGACCAGCACGAGCCGCAAGATCATCGGCCGAGTGCTGGAGGACGACCCGCTGCTTCCGGGTGTGCTGCCCGGCGGCGCCGACGGCGTCGGCTCACCGTGGGACGGGCTGCCGTTCGGTACCGGACAACGTGGCTGAGCCTCACGGGGCTGCGTGGTCAGGCGAGGTGGAGGCGCACGACCGAGAAGTCCAGCGAGGACGCGCGCACGCGCTCGGCCACGGCTCGTAGCTCCTTGGTCGGCCGCACCGCCACACCGCGTGCCTCGAGCGCGGCGAGTGGATCGTCGATGACCTCCACGCTCGTCGGCCGGACCCGCCGTGCGCTCACGTGGTACCCGGCCGGCACGTCCTCGAGCGTGAACCCCTCGGCCGGTAGGTGGTGGAGGAACAGCTGGGTCGAGCTCGCGCGGTCGACCC
Organism: Nitriliruptoraceae bacterium; assembly: GCA_041579655.1. GTDB lineage: Bacteria > Actinomycetota > Nitriliruptoria > Nitriliruptorales > Nitriliruptoraceae > JBFGFG01. The sequence goes on along the minus strand of JBFGFG010000001.1, from coordinate 6,347 downwards.
AGGTCGTCGGGATCCACATCACCTGTCGGTCGCTGCCGAGCAGGCGCTCGACGTCGGACGGGAGCGACGACGGGGCGCCCCTGGCATACACCCGCGGGCAGTCGCGCGGTAGCAGCTGGCGGACCGCCGTGCGGGCGTCGATCGCCCACACCAGCGGCTCGCCCGGGCGGCTCGAGCGCGGCGGCGACGGGCGCGGCTCGAAGAGGTCTATGCGCCGCTCGCTGACGTGCAGCAGCTGGACCACCGTGGGTCTCCTCGGACAGGTGCGCGGTCGCCGGGGTGGCGACGTCCCGTCCCCCGGCTCGGCTGTAGCGTCGCAGGCCGAGGCAGCGAGCGCACGCGCCCGACGAGACACCGAGGATTCCCCCGTGGCCGAGTACGTGTACGTGATGAAGGGCCTGACCAAGCTGGTCCCGGGTGGCAAGGAGGTGCTCAGCGACATCTGGCTGAGCTTCGTCGCCGGTGCCAAGATCGGCGTCATCGGTCCCAACGGTTCCGGTAAGTCGACCCTGATGAAGATCATGGCGGGCGTCGACACCGAGTTCGAGGGCGAGGCGTGGCCCGCGAGCCACGTCACCGTCGGCTACCTCCCGCAGGAGCCGCAGCTCGACGAGTCGCGCTCGGTGCGCGAGAACGTCATGGACGGCATGGGCGAGGTCGCCACGCTGGTGCCTCGCTACAACGCCATCGCCGCGAAGATGGGCGAGGTCACCGACGATGACGAGATGGAGAAGCTCATCAACCAGATGGGCAAGCTCCAGGAGGAGATCGACGCGGCGGACGCCTGGGACCTCGACCGTCAGGTCGAGATCGCGATGGACGCGCTGCGCGTGCCCGAGGGCGACGACCCGTCGGTGCTCTCCGGTGGTGAGAAGCGCCGCGCTGCGCTGTGCCGCCTGCTGCTGAGCAAGCCCGACATCCTGCTGCTCGATGAGCCGACCAACCACCTCGACGCCGAGACCGTCGCGTGGCTGCAGCGCACGCTGTCGGACTACAAGGGGATGGTGGTGGCCATCACCCACGACCGGTACTTCCTCGACGAGGTCGCCGCGTGGATCCTCGAGCTCGACAACGGCAAGGGTCGCCCGTTCGAGGGCAACTACTCCGGGTGGCTCGACCAGACCCGCGCACGGCTCGCGCAGGAGGAGAAGCAGGAGTCCTCGCGCCAGCGCCAGCTCGCGGAGGAGGCCGAGTGGGTCAAGGCGTCCCCGATGGGACGGCGCAAGAAGGCCAAGGCCCGCGTCGACCAGTACGAGCAGATGCTCAACGCCGAGCAGCCCAAGCAGATCACCAAGCCGCAGATCATGATCCCGCCGGGCCCGCGCCTGGGCAACGAGGTCGTGGTTGTCAAGGACGTCTCGATGGCGTTCGGCGACAAGCTGCTGTACGAGGACCTCAACTTCAACCTGCCGCCCGGCGCCATCGTCGGTGTCATCGGCCCCAACGGTGCGGGTAAGACCACGCTGTTCAACCTCATCGCCACGGCGGCCGGCGACCCCGGCAACGCGCCGCTGGTGCCCGACGCGGGCACGGTGACCGTCGGCGAGACGGTGGTGCTCAGCTACGTCGACCAGAGCCGCGCGGACCTGTCGAGCGACAAGACCGTGTTCGACGAGATCACCGGAGGCATGGAGTGGGTGCAGCTCGGTCCGACCGAGATGAACTCGCGCGCCTACGTCGCCGCGTTCGGCTTCAAGTCCGGCGACCAGCAGCAGAACGTCGGCTCGCTGTCGGGTGGTGAGCGCAACCGGGTGCACCTCGCGAAGCTCCTCCAGGAGGAGGCGAACGTGCTGCTGCTCGACGAGCCGACCAACGACCTCGACGTCACCACGCTGCGGGCGCTCGAGGACGCGCTGCTGAACTTCGCCGGCTGTGCGGTGATCACCAGCCACGACCGGTGGTTCCTCGACAAGGTCGCCACGCACATCCTCGCGTTCGAGGGTGACTCGCAGGCCGTGTTCTACCCCGGTGGCTACACCGAGTACCACGCCGACCTCGTGAAGCGGAAGGGTGAGGACGTCAACAACCCGACCCGCATCAAGTACAAGCCGCTCACGCGTCGCAGCTGAGCGAGCAGGTCACCACGCAGCACGGCCCCCGTCCTCGACGGGGGCCGCGTTGTGTGCGTTTCGGTTCAGCTGCGGGTCACAGCCCGAGCGTGTCCGGCGGGCCGAGCCAGATCGAGCCGACCAGCACCAGCACGCTCACCACGATGAGGTAGCGGGCGAAGCCGCGCAGGTCGTCGGCGCTGACGAGCTTGAGCAGGAAGCGGATCGCCCAGTAGCCGGAGAGGCCCGCGGCCAGCGACGCGATCACCGCCTCGGTGTTGGTGTAGGCGCCGAAGTCGGACGAGGTGAGCTCCGGCAGCTCCAGCATGCCGGCGCCGGCGATCACCGGGATGCTCATCAGGAACGAGAAGCGGGCGGCGGCGGTGCGGGTCAGGCCGCGCACCATGCCGGTCGCCATCGTCGCGCCGGCACGGGAGATGCCCGGGATGATCGCGAACGCCTGCGCGACGCCGATCACCAGCGCGTCGGGGATCGTGATCGTGCCCTCGTCGCGACCGACGTCCAGCGTGGGGTCGGCGGCCGCCTCGGCCTCGCCGTACTCGGCGGAGGCGCGCTGGGTGCGGAGCCGCTCGGCGAACAGCAGCAGCCCGGCGGTGACCAGCAGGAACCCGGCGGCCATCCGCGGGTCCTCGAACAGGTCGCCGACCAGGTTCTGCAGCACCAGGCCCGCCAGTGCGGCGGGCACGGACGCCGCAGCCAGCAGCAGCACGGTCATGCGCGCGCGCACGTGGTCGGCCTTCGTGAGCGATGAGACGCCGACCGTCCCCTTGGCGAGGAACAGCAGGTCGACCCGGAAGTACGCCACCACCGCCAGCAGCGTCGCCAGGTGCAGCAGCACCCCGAACGCGAGCGTCGGCTGCTGGAGCTGGAACAGGTACGGCGCGATGGTGAGGTGGCCCGAGGAGGACACGGGCAGGAACTCGGTGATCCCCTGCACGAGGCCGAGGAAGATGGCCTGCAGCCAGGTCGGCAGCGTCAACGTCACGGTCTGTCCTTGTCGCGCGGGTGCCGGTCGGCGCCAGCGCGCCGGAGGCTACGGTCATCAGCGGGACGTCACCGACCACGATGACCGGTCCGCGGGCCGGTCGGCGACGAACCGATGTCCCTGAGACGCGAAGGTGGCTGAGATGGCGCGTGTGCTGGTGACCGGTGTCACGGGGTACGTGGGCGGCCGGCTGGTGAGCGAGCTGCTCGACGCTGGTCACGACGTGGTGTGCCTCGCGAGGACCCCCGCGAAGCTCGCCCGCCGACCGTGGTTGGCCAAGGTCGAGGTGGCGTCCGCCGACGTCCGCGACCGTGCGGCGACCGCCGAGGCGATGGCCGGCTGCGACGCTGCGTACTACCTCGTGCACTCGATGGACGGCGAGGGCGACTTCGCGGAGCGCGACCGGGCGATGGCCACGGCGTTCCAGGAGGCCGCCAGCGACGCGGGCGTCGGTCGCATCATCTACCTCGGCGGCCTCGGCGACGAGCGCGAGGGCGACGAGCTCTCCGAGCACCTGCGCTCGCGCCACGACGTGGGTCGGGCGCTCGCGTCCGGCGACGTCCCGGTGCTCGAGCTGCGCGCAGCCGTGGTGATCGGCTCCGGCTCCGCATCGTTCGAGATGCTGCGCCACCTCGTGGACGTGCTGCCGGTGATGGTCACGCCGCGATGGGTCGAGACCCGCTGCCAGCCGATCGCGATCCGTGACGTGCTCGGCTACCTCGTGGCCGTGCTGGAGGTCGAGGTCGAGCCGGGCGAGCACCGGCTGCTGGAGATCGGCGGCCCCGACGTGCTGACCTACCACCAGATGATGGTGATCTTCGCCGAGGTCGCCGGTCTGCGGAAGCGCCTGATCGTCCCGGTCCCCGTGCTGTCACCGTCGCTGTCGAGCCACTGGGTCGGCCTGGTCACGCCGCTGCCGACCGGGCTGGCGCGTCCGCTGGTGGCGTCGCTGGTGAACGAGGTGGTCGCCGACACCACGGCGATCGACGCGGTCGCGCCGCGCGAGTGCCTGCCGTTCGCCACGGCCGTCGGGCTGGCGCTGCGCCGGGTGGACGACCTCGAGGTGCCGTCGAGCTGGGCGGACGCCGAGCTGCAGCGCTCCGGCGCCAACCGCGCCATCGGGCCGGTCGTCGACGAGCAGGCGGAGCCGCAGGAGCACGACCCGTCGTGGGCCGGCGGCACCGTGCTGTCCGACGAGCGCACCGCCGTCGCCGAGGCGCCGGTCTCCGAGCTGTTCCGCGAGGTGTGCAGCATCGGCGGTGACCGCGGCTGGCCGGCGTTCGACCTGCTGTGGGAGGTGCGCGGCTTCCTCGACGCAGCGGTCGGCGGCGTCGGGACGCGACGCGGCCGCCGCCACCCCAACGACCTCAGCGTCGGCGACACGCTCGACTTCTGGCGCGTCGAGCTGCTCGAGCAGGACTCGCTGCTGCGGCTGCGGGCCGAGATGCGCGTGCCCGGCGAGGCGTGGCTCGAGTTCCGCACCACGGCGCTCTCGCCGGAGCGGTCGCTGCTCGAGCCGCGCGCCAGGTTCGTGCCGCGCGGGCTGTGGGGCCGCGTGTACTGGTTCGCGATGGTCCCGTTCCACGCGGTGCTGTTCCCGCTCATGGCGAAGCGCCTCGCGGCGGCGGCAGCACAGCGATCACCAGGCTCCGATCGCTGACGCCGGCCGCGATCGCCGCGACCTCGTCGCGCTGCACCCGCAGCCAGCGCCAGCTCCCGTCGTCGGCGACCAGCGTGGCGTCGCGCGCCACCACCTCGGCGTGCCCGTCGAAGCCCGGGACGGCCACGTCCAGCCTCGTGCCGATCGGCAGCTGCGGCACCAGCTCGGCCGGCACCGGGACCACCGCCGTCCCGGCAGTCGCCGCACCCGCCGGACCGTCCACCACCACGTGCGACCAGGTGAGCGTCGAACCCTCCGTCACGACGCCCGACGTCAACGTCCCCGGCGGCAGCGCCGTTGGGTCGCGCACCGTGTCGTGCGCCACCAGCCCCGTCGGTCGCCGCGCGAGCGAGAGGTCGTCCGCGGTCACCGGCGTGCCGGCGGCCAACGTGTGACGCACCACCACCACCTCGACCGGCGCCCCCCACGGTCCGCGCACCAGCCCGCCGCTGGCTGCCAGCGACGCCAGCGCCAGCGCGACGATGCGCAGCAGGGTGCGCACGCGTCCGCTCGCCGCCGCCCACGTGTCGAGGACGGCGTCGATCGGAGCGGGCCACGCGAACGGTGGTCCCTCGGAGCGGGAGGGCAAGGGCATGCCCGCACCCTGCCGGCCGCCCGCCGTGCATGACGGTCGGGTCCGGCTCCCCTGTGGACGGGCCGCTCAGTCCAACGAGGCGAGGAACGTCAGCACCCGGTCCATCGCCAGCGCGGCAGCGTCCGGGTCGTGGTCCGGCACCGACCGGTCGGTGAACAGATGGGCGTCGCCGTCGTACACGAACAGCTCGGCGCCCATCTCGCTCGCCGCGCCACTGATGTACTCGAGCTCCTCCCACGGGTCGTCGCGCATGATGTGGACCTGCGCGGGGACACCGTCCGGCCACGAGCCGCCGAACTCCTCCACGTCCGCAGCCCCGTGCAGCAGCACGCAACCGCGCACGCCCGGTCGCTGCTGCGCGAGGGCCTGCGCCGGCATGCACCCCAGCGAGAACCCCATCGTGACCACGTCCGGGAGGTCGTCCGCGGCCGCGACGCCTGCGGCCAGCAGCGACGCGAAGCCCAGCGACCTCGCGTGCTCGACGCCGGCGTCGACGGTCTCGAACGTCCGGCCGTCGAACAGGTCCGGCGCCGTCACCTCGTGGCCCGCCGCACGGAGCTGGTCCGCGATCGCGTGCAGTCCGGGCGTCAACCCCTGTGCGTGGTGCAGCAGCAGGACGTGGGTCACGGTGGCTCCTCGCGGTGACGAGCGGTTGAACCTGGTCAGCGTCGTGGAGCCGGTCGCGGCCCGTCAGTCCCGTTCGGCATCGCTGCGCACGATGCAGAACAGGTTGCCCCCGGTGGTCCGCACGTGCGAGGTCACGGCGTCGCCACCGCGCCGCAGTCGCACGCACGCTCGTGCGGCACGGCTGCCACCATGCTCGTCAGCACCGAACGCAGGCGCTCGACGTTCTGGGCGAACACCTCCATCACGGCGGCGTGGGTGACGGCAGCGACGTCGGGCAGGCCCTCGAGCCCGGCGTCGTGGTCGGTCACCATCGCGATGCCGGTGGCGCAGATGCCGGCCTCGCGCAGCAGCGGAATCTCGGGGACCTGCGTCATGCCGATCACGTCCCAGCCCTGCGCGGCGTACCAGCGC